>DATDGA010000385.1:0-20340 GCA_036522335.1 Burkholderiales bacterium | reverse complement strand
ACGACCGTGACGTGGACTACGCGTACTACCTGAAGGGTCTGGTCTACTTCAATGAAGACCTGGGCCTGCTCGGCAAGATATCCAATCAGGATCGGACCGAACGCGATCCCAAGTCCGCGCGGGAATCGTTTGATGCATTCAAGGACCTGATACAGCGCTTCCCCGAGAGCAAGTACACGCCCGATGCGCTGGCGCGCATGAAATACCTCGTCAACGCGCTCGCGTCCCACGAAGTTCATGTCGCGCGCTATTACATGAAGCGGGGCGCGTACGTTGCTGCGCTCAACCGCGCGCAGTACGCCCTGAAAAACTACCCGCAGGCACCGGCGCAGGAAGAGGCGCTGCTCATCATGGTCCAGGCGTACGACGCGCTCGACATGCCCAAGCTGCGCGACGACACCGAAAGGATCTTGAGAAAGAACTTTCCCGACAGCGAGCACCTGAAGAACATGCTCACCCAGCTCAGCCGCTGACCGCGGATCGACCGCCGTCTTGCGCGTCTGCGGGGCCGAGCGCCCCACGCCCCGCGCCAATGAACAGCAGGACCTTGTCTAGCTCGCGTGCAAGCGTCATGGGCGGCAGGCCGGCCAGGATTCTCCGGCCATACGGTTTCGAGAAAAGTCTCGGGTCGCAGATGACGAGCACGCCCCGGTCCGTTTCGTCCCGTATCAGTCTGCCGGCCCCCTGCTTCAGGGAGATGATCGCCTTGGGCAGCTGGTGATCCAGGAATGGATTGCCGCCCGCGCGTTCGATGGACTCGAGCCGTGCCGCGAGTACCGGATCGTCGGGCGGCGCAAAGGGCAGCTTGTCGATGACTACGAGCGACAGCGCGTCCCCGCGCACGTCCACGCCTTCCCAGAAGCTCGCGCTGCCAACCAGCACCGCGTTCCCCAGCCGGCGGAAACGCTCGAGCAGTTCGCTGCGAGGACGTTCACCCTGGAGCATCAGGGGAAACCCGAGCGCCTGCCGGCGGAATTCCTCATGCAGCAGCCCGTGAGCGAGCCGCATCGCCCGCAAAGTCGTGAAAAGGAGAAAGGCGCGTCCCCCGCTGGCCCGGATCAACGGAAGCGAGGCCGCCACGACGGCGCGCGTGTGTTCGTCGCTGTTCGGATCCGGAAGCTTCTTCGGGACATAAAGCAGGGCCTGGCTGCCGTAGTCGAAAGGGCTGTCCCAGCACTCGGTGCGGGCGCTATCCAGCCCCATCTCGCCGCGGTAGTGGCTGAAATCTCCGCCGACGGCGAGCGTCGCCGAGACAAAAATCCACGCGCGCGGGTGACCGTCGAGCTGCCGGCGGAAAACATCGGCGACGGAAAGCGGCGTGGCATTCAGCTGAAGGGAGTGACTCAACACTTCGAGCCAGCGAACCAGATCGGCCCGGCCGTGATCGCGCCAGCGCTCGAGCAAGGCCTGCGCATTTCGCGCGCGGTCCGAGCAGCGCGCCAGGCCCTCGCTGCGCTCGGCGAGCGCCTCGAGCACGAGGCATAGCGAGCTCAGCACCGAATCGAGCGCGGCGAGGGCCTCCGAAAATTCGCGCCTTCGCCCGACATCCGCGGCGGAATATCGCGCGCTTTCATTAGGCAGCGCGAGGCGCAGATCCCGGGCCGCCTTGTCCAGCGCGGAGCCGAGACGCTGCGGGTCTGGGAGATCCCTCGCGCCAGAGAGCGCTTCGGTGCGGACATCCCGTGCCAGTTCGACGAGTTGTCCAGTCGACAGGGTGTCCCCGAAAAAAAGCGTCGCCGTTTCCGGGAGCTGGTGCGCCTCATCGAAGATCACGGTATTGCAGGCGGGCAACAGTTCCGCCATTCCCTCGTCCTTGAGCATCACATCGGCGAAGAACAAGTGATGATTCACGACGACGAGATCCGCGGCGAGCGCGTCGCGCCGCGCGGCCATCACGAAACAGTCGCGAAAACTGGGACACGACTGCCCCAGGCAATTCTCCCGCGTCGAGGTGGCAAGGCCCCAGGCAGGAGCTTCCTCTGGCACATTCGCCAGTTCGCTCTTGTCCCCGGTGCGGGTGACGCGTGCGAAGCTCGCAATGCGCTGCAGATCGGCGACGACCTCGCGGCTCGCCGGACGGCCCTCCGCCAGGTTTCGCTCCAGGTGATAGTGACAGACGTAGTTGGCGCGGCCTTTCAACAGCGCGGTCGTCACCGGGACATTGAGCGCCTCACGCACCGTGGGAAGATCGCGACGATAGAGCTGGTCCTGCAGGGTCTTGGTGCCTGTCGATACGATGACTTTGCCGGCCGAGAGCAATGCGGGCACGAGGTAGGCAAAGGTCTTGCCCGTGCCGGTACCCGCCTCGCACACCAGCACGGCATTGTCCTTGATCGCCTCGGCAACGCGATTCGCCATTTCCACCTGCTGCGATCGCACGCGGTAATTCTGAATCCTTGCAGCAAGCGGGCCCGGCACGCCGAAGACCGATTCGAGTTGTTCCTGCAGGACGGTACGCATCAGCGAGCGAGCCGTGTCCACGAATTTTTCCAGAGGGTCCTCACCCAATCACTATAACGTCGATGCCCTGCTCCAGGCTTCATTGCACCCAGTGGGTTCTCGAATACGGCGTGGCCCGGCTTTACAGCGGGGCCGCCATGGTCTAAGGTACTTTCAATTATGTACCGCAACTGCCTGCTTTTCTGTGTTTTGATTCTCACCGGGTGTGTGTCCACGCCACCCGAGCGAACCGCCGACCGCAATCCCGAAATGGTCTTTCAGGCGCTCGCCGCCGCGGGAGTACCGTATCGGCGCGGCGGAAGTTCTAGCGAGAACGGTTTCGACTGCAGCGGCCTGGTGGCACACGTCTATCGGGAGGCCTTCGGCATCGAGTTGCCGCATAACGCGCGGGCACAAAGCCGGATGGGCAGGCCGGTGCGTCCGGCCGAGCTCGAAGCCGGGGATCTGGTGTTCTACAACACCGAACGACCGTACTCCCACGTCGGAATCTACCTGGGGGACAACCGCTTCATCCATGCGCCCCGCCCCGGATCGGCAGTGCGAGTGGAAGACATGCGTACCAGGTATTGGCTGAAGCGTTTTGACGGCGCGCGGCGTATTTCTCCCCGCAGCGGCTGACCCGCGGCGATTCAGCCCGTCTGCAGTTCGAAAATCACGGGAACATCGACTGTGAATTCGCGCCCGCGCAGGGCCGGCGGAATCTGGGCCATCGGCTTTCCTTTTTTCACCATATCGAGCGCCTGGTCGTCCAGTATCGGATAATTGCTCGATCTCTTGATGAGCACGTTCTTGATCCTGCCGTCCGCCCCGATGATCAAGCGGATCTCCACCCGGCCCTGCCAGCCGCGCTCCATCGCCTGCACGGGGTAGCGCTTGTAGCGCTTCGCCGCGTCGATCAGGGCAAGCCGATACGCGTCCAGCAGGCCGGCGTCGAACGTTTCGACGGATGGCTTCGCCGTAGTTTCGGCCGAAGGTGCCTCGAGGGTACGCGATGCCTCCACGACCGACGCAGCCGGCGCGACCTCCGGCGGGTGCGGCAGCGGCGAAGGCGCCGGCTCTGCCGCCTGTGCAGCGATCGCTACGTCGGGTTCGGGTTTGGCGAGCAGCGGCCGCGGCTTCTCGGGCTCCCTTTCCCTGGGCGGCTTCGGAGCGACGCGTTCGAGTGAAGGCGAGGATTGCGGCGGCGCCGGCCTGGGCGCAAAACTGGCCGTCAGAACGTCAAGGCTTTCCGGATGCGCGCTCGCTTGAAACCCGGGAAGGCCGAACAGCACCAGGGCATGCAGTGCAATCGAGGCGCCGACGCACGCCAGCAGCGCGCGATCCTGCGCTTCGTGGTGAAACAGGATGGCCGTGCGGTTAGCGCCCCACATCGCATCGAATATTACACTTACCCGGATTTCCGATAAAAGCCCCGGTACCACTCGGCAAACCGCTTGATTCCGACTTCGATCGGGGTCTGCGGCCTGTAACCGACGGCCTTGTAGAGTTCCCCCACATCCGCAAAGGTCGCCGGCACGTCTCCCGCCTGCAGCGGAAGAAGCTCGATCTGCGCCTTTTTCCCGAGGCACTGTTCGAGCACTTCGATGTAGCGCATGAGCTTGACCGGCTGGTTGTTCCCTATATTGAAAATACGCCAGGGCGCGTAGCTGGTCGCTGGATCCGGGCGGTCACCGCTCCAGCCTGGGGCCGGTGCGGCGGGCTTCAGCATGACTCGCACGACTCCCTCGACGATATCGTCGACGTAGGTGAAATCGCGCACCATCTCGCCACGGTTGAATACCGAGATCGGCCGCCCCGCGAGAATTCCCTCGGTAAACTTGAACAGCGCCATGTCGGGCCGGCCCCAGGGGCCGTAAACGGTGAAAAAGCGCAGGCCCGTGCAAGGCAAGCCATAAAGATGCGCGTAGCTGTGCGCCATCAGTTCGTTGGCCTTCTTGGTCGCGGCGTACAGGGACACGGGATGATCGACGTTGTCGTGCTCGGAGAACGGCAATCGGGTATTCGCGCCATACACCGAACTGCTGGAGGCGAACACCAGGTGCCCGACCCGGGAGTGGCGACAACCTTCGAGCACGTGCATGAAGCCGACGAGGTTGGCGTCGATGTAGGCCGAGGGGTTTTCAATCGAGTAACGCACTCCGGCTTGTGCGGCCAGATGCACGACGGCATCGAACTTCCCGCCGGCGAAGAGCTCGGCCATCGGCTTGCGCGTGACGATGTCGAGCTTCTGAAAAATGAACCCGGCGCGCGCGACCAGGCGCTCCAGCCGGGCCTCTTTGAGCCGCACGTCGTAGTAGTCGTTGAGATTGTCGATGCCCACGACTTCGTCGCCGCGATCGAGCAAGGCGTGAACCAGCGTTGAGCCGATGAAACCGGCGGCACCCGTGACAAGAACCTTCATTTTCGTTTCAGCCTCCCAAAATCATCGACGGCGGCCGGCGCAGCAGCTCGCTTCCGTTCACCCTGTTTGCGCCGGCGATTTTGCGCCGTCCTCAGTGTAGCCGCGCGGATTCATGCTTTGCCATCGCCACGCATCCCGGCACATGTCGTCGAGCGTCCGCCCCGCCTTCCAGCCGAGCGTCCTTTCCGCGAGCGACGGATCCGCATAGCACTCGGCGACGTCGCCCGCGCGGCGTGCGAGCCGCTCGAACGGTATCGCCCGGCCGCTGGCGCGCTCGAAAGCGCGCACCGCCTCCAGCACTGAAATTCCCCGCCCGGTGCCGAGATTGACCGTCAGCCCACGGCGCTCGCGCTCCATCGTTTGAAGCGCCGCAAGGTGGCCTCGCGCCAGGTCGACCACATGAATATAGTCGCGCACGCCGGTGCCGTCGCGGGTCGGGTAGTCGCTTCCAAACACACGCAGCCTCTCACGAACGCCACCGGCAACCTGCGCGACATAAGGCATGAGATTGTTCGGAATGCCTTGCGGATCCTCGCCGATCAATCCGCTCGGGTGCGCGCCCGCGGGGTTGAAGTACCGCAGCAACGCGATGCGCCACGCGGGATCCGATGCGGCGAGGTCCGCCAGTATCCGCTCGACCATCAATTTCGAATGACCGTAGGGGTTGGTGGGAGCGAGCGGCGCGTCCTCTCGGATCGGTACCGAGGATGGATTGCCGTAGACGGTCGCGGAGGAGGAGAACACCAGCATGCCGACTCCCGCCTCCGTCATCGCCCGGCACAAGCTCAGGGCGCCGTGTACGTTGTTGTCGTAGTATTCGACCGGCTTTTCGACCGATTCACTCACCGCCTTGAGGCCGGCGAAGTGAATCACGGCATCGAACCGGCAGCGGGACAGCGCATTCCGCAGCGCTCCCAGGTCGCGAACGTCCGCCTGAACGAATTCCGGCGCCTTGCCGACGATGGCCGCAATGCGCGCGATCGCCGCGCGCCGGCTGTTGCAGAGATTGTCGTAAATGACGATCTCGTGCCCCGCCTGCATCAGCTCGACGCAGGTGTGGGATCCGAGATAGCCGGCCCCGCCGGTCACCAGCACTCTCACAGTAGTCCGTCCAAATTTGCGCTCCGAGTAGAACTCATCGAGCCAAGCGCGTCGCCCCGCGCATCGATACGCTAGCGACTCTCGTCCTCGGGCAGCGGAACCGAATGATGTAGGCGCCAGTAAGTCAGGTCAAGCGCGAGACGGGGGAGCGGGGAAATACGGGGATTCGGGATGGGCCGGGCACGCGCCTGCCGGCGGGGCAAGACATCCGCGGCGACAAGCGTGCTGCCGAAACGTGGGAGTTCAGTGCGTGCGGCGTCCGCTCGCGGGGTCCCGTCGCGAGCGAGTCTGACCTGGTGTGCGGAGTCGCAAGACCCTCGCGCGCTTGTGGGGACGCAGGTAGCTCAGCACGGGTGCGGTCAGATCCTGGGCGTCTTGCGTGGCTTCGACGCCACGGATGAAACCGCCAAACAGGTAGGCTACGCCCACCCCGATCAGGGGCCACGCGATCAGCACTATCACCCAGGTCGTCCAGTTCATAGGCGCGTTAAGCAACTATGAGTCAATTATGACGGCATCATGAACTGGCCAGGCCAGGCAAGTCAAGCGGATCAGCTTCGGATTCCGCCTTTTGCCTCTTGGAGCGCCAGGCTGCACAATATCGTCTACCGCCGCCTCCGGCGCCGCAGATGATATTGCCGGCAGGCGGTTTTTCGTGAGAAGACTTGAGAGGGGAGCGCATGAGCGTCGTGGCGGTCGTTGGGCTGGGTTACGTCGGTCTGCCGCTTGCAGTCGAGTTCGGCAAGAAATTCCGCACCATCGGATACGATCTGAGCGAGTCGAAGGTGGCGAGCTACCGCCGGCACATCGACCCGACCGGCGAGGTATCGAGCGACAACCTTCGTAGCGCCAGCCAGCTTTCGGTGACCGCGGATCCCGCCGAGCTCGCGGCCGCGGACATCATCGTCGTCGCGGTTCCGACTCCGATCGATGCCGCACGTCAGCCCGACTTCGCTCCGCTGGTGAGCTCCAGCACCACGGTCGGCAAGTACATGAAGCGCGGCGCCATCGTCGTGTACGAGTCGACGGTCTACCCGGGAGCCACCGAGGAAGTGTGCATCCCGGTGCTGGAGAGGCATTCCGGAAAGAAATGGCTCAAGGACTTCAACGTCGGTTATTCGCCCGAGCGCATCAACCCCGGCGACAAGGAGCATACGCTCGCCACCATCGTGAAAGTCGTCTCCGGCGACACGCCCGAAACGCTGGAGAAGGTCGCGCGCCTCTACGGCGCGGTGGTGAAGGCCGGGATACACCGTGCCTCGAGCATCAAGGTCGCGGAGGCCGCCAAGGTGATCGAGAACACGCAGCGCGATCTCAACATCGCGCTCATGAACGAGCTCTCGATCATCTTCAACCGGATGGGGATAGACACGCTCGAAGTCCTCCAGGCTTCGGGCACGAAGTGGAACTTCCTGCCCTTCCGCCCGGGTCTCGTGGGCGGGCACTGCATCGGCGTGGATCCCTACTACCTCACCTACAAGGCCGAGATGCTCGGCTACCACCCTGAAGTCATCCTCGCCGGGCGGCGTATCAACGACAACATGGGAAAGTTCATCGCCGAGCAGACCGTCAAGCAGATGATCCGGACCGGCAATCCCGTGAAGGGCGCGAAAATCATAGTGCTCGGTTTGACCTTCAAGGAGAACGTGCCGGACCTGCGCAACTCGCGCGTGATCGACGTCATCAGGGAGCTCGAAACCTACGGCGTCGAGGTCCACGTACACGACCCGGTTCCCGACCCCGCCGAAGCACACCATGAGTACGGCCTGAACCTGGTGTCCTGGGATGACTTGCCGGTTGCGGAGGCGATGATCGCGGCGGTTGCCCACCGCCGTTTCCAGGAAATGGGCACCGGCAAACTCATGCAGAAAATCGCCAAGGGAGGATGTTTCGTGGACGTGAAGTCCGCCTTCGACCGCGCCGCAATGCGCGACGCCGGACTGTGCGTCTGGTCTCTGTAGTTCAGTAAGCGTCGTAGGGGCGAGGAAGTGCCCGTCGAAACACGACCCGCCCCATTTCGGAAACTCTAGCGAGCCGAGCGGCCGAAGCTCCTGCAATACTCGGTCGGCCCCTGCCAGTTCTGCTCGTCGACGCGCCCGGCCTTGAAGAACAGCGTGCGCTCGCAGCGAACCGGCTCGCCGCCGCCGGGACCGAACATCACGCCGGTGCCCATGCCCACCATGCCGCCGCTGCCGATTCCGATGCCGACCGACGGCGAGACGCTTCCCCGGGAGAAAGTACCGTCGGACACCCAGGTGTATACGTCGCGTCCGTCATTGAGCTTAGTGTTGCGAACCGGCGTCCCCCAGCGCAACACCACCTCGTCGTAGGTCGCGCCGTTCCAGCTGTCAGTCGCTTCGGTGAGCCCGCCGCCCGAAGTGGCGCAACCGGCGAGCAGAACCACGATCAGCGCTGCGAATCTCATAGGTCCTCCTTCGAAATGAAAACGCCCCGGGGATTGTCTCCCGGGGCGTCGTACTGCTGTAAGGCACGCCGGCCTAACGGCTGGCGGAAATCCCTGTCTTGCGGATCGATCCGCTGTTCGAGGTCGGTAGTCCGATCCTGCCTTGTTGGTCTCTCATTGGATCACCTCCTTTCGAAATTGTGGGATTTGAAGTCTAGCACGCTCGATCTCACGTGCAACCACCGCTGCGCGCGCCTAGCGGCTCGCTCCCGGCAGCGGCGGCAGATCGTTGAAATACTCCGGATGCGATTTTTCGGATTCTGCGAGGAAGGTGAGCGCGAACTGATCCGGGACGTTCAGCCGCGCCGCGCCCTGGAGCGTGTTCTTCAGGACGTCATCCTCGGCGGCCTCGAAGGCCTGCATCACCGGGGGCGAGACACGCGGGTCGTAGCTGATGTGCTGGATTGCCTTCTTGCCGACGGCCACGTCGATGCCCGGCACCCATTTCGCGAAGATCTCGACCGCCTCGTTGCGGTTCTTGCGCGTGTACTGCGAGGCCTCGGCGAGGCCCGCGACGAAGTTGCGCAGCACCTGCGGGTTGCTCGCGATCGTCGGCTCGTGCGCCGTGGCCACCATGATGTAGGAAAGGTGGCCGCCGCCGCGAACGACGACGTAGGAGTCCGGCACCTGCTCGAGCACCACAGTGTTGTACGGCTCCCAGGAGACCACCGCGTCGACCTTGCCCTCCTTGAGCGCCGGCGCCAGCGCCGGCGGCGCCATGATGTTCTCGACCGTCACGTCTTCATACTTCATGCCGCGCCGCGCCAGGACCATCTTGAAATACTCGTCGGAAGTCTGCGCCTTGGCGAGGCCGACGCGCTTGCCCTTCAGGTCTTCGACCTTGCTCACGCCCGAGCCCTTGCGCGCCACGATCGCAAGCGGTTCGTCGGCGTTGGAGCGCGTCGCGTCGCTCATGATGATGCCGATCACGCGGAACGGATCGCCGGCGTGGCGCGCCTTGAGGAACGTGGTCACGCTCATGTCGCCGACCTGGACCTCGCGCTTCTGCATGGCGTTGACCATGTCGGTGCCGGTGTTCACGACCTTGAGGCGCACGTCCACGCCGTGCTTCTTGAAGATGCCTTTCTCCGCGCCGATGAACATCGGCAGGTGCCCGAAGTTGTTGCCGACCACCACGTCAAGCACGGGCAGCGACTGAGCGGCCGTGAAGCCGGAAAACCCGGCGGCGCAAGCAAGCGCCGCAACTGCACGCAAAGCGGACGTGCGATACGAAATTCCCATGGCTCCTCCCTTTTGATTGGACTGCAGGATCGTTCAGCGAACCGGATTATGCGCCACGCAAAGTACCGGCGCAAAGCACGATATTCCGACGCTTCCGCGGCGGAAAGTTTTGACGTATCGTGGGAACCCCAACAAGTCTACAGGAGGAGACCCATGTCACGGATTTCGGCAGGACTGCTCGTGCTCGTCGCCGGCGCGGTCGCGACGGGCGTCGAGGCGCAAGGGTTGGTCGCCACTCAGAAGCTGTCGGCGGCGCTGGCGAACGAGCTCGTCGGCGAATCGGTCGCGGTCTGCGCCCAAAAGGGTTACAACGTGGTCGCGGTGGTCGTCGATCTCGACGGCGTTCGCCAGGCGCTGCTGCGCGGCAACGGCGCGCCGATCCACTCGATGGACAACGCCTACTACAAGGCCTACTCGGCGGCCTCCCTCACGCTGGGACGCAAGGAAGAGAGCACCAAGGCAGTCGCCGACCGGATGGCGAAGGCCGCTCCGACCACCGTGCCGCAGACCCCGCTGCCCAACGTCACCTATGCGCAGGGCGGCGTGACCATCATGGTGGGCGGATCCGCGATCGGCGCGATCGGAGTGAGCGGCGCGCCCGGCGGCCAGTTCGACGAGGAGTGCGCGCGCGCGGCGCTCGGGAAGATCAAGGATCGGATGAAGTAAGCGGGTTTCATTGAGATCGCCGCTTGCGTGCGGATAGCTTCATCATCCGTGCGCAAGCGACGATCCGCGCGGACGGTTTTTCGTCCTCGCAAGGGTTTGTAAAAGACTTGCGCGCTGCGCGCGCCAACCTCGTTCTTTGCACGGATACGCACCATCCGGGCAAAGAACGAGGTTCCGGGTGAAAAACTCCTGAAACAAGTCGGCGATGGACCCGATGCTGCGATACGCCGGAGAACGAGCATGAAGAATTTCCGTACATCTGCCGCCCGCGCATTCGCGCTCGCGGTTGGAATCCTTTTGGCCCTGAGCGCTCCTCTGGTCCGGGCAGACTACCCCGCCCCGAAGGAAGCCGACTGGGTCGCACGCGACTTCCGCTTTCACGCGGGCGAAGTTCTGCCCGAGGTGCGCCTGCACTACACGACGGTTGGCGCGGCTTCGGGAGAACCGGTGCTGATCCTGCACGGCACCGGCGGATCCGGCGCCACGTTGCTCACGAAGGAGTTCGCGGGCGAGCTCTTCGGGCCGGAGCAGCCGCTCGACGCGAGCCGCTACTTCATCATCCTGCCCGACGCGCTCGGCACCGGAAAATCGACGCGGCCTTCCGACGGCCTGCGCGCGCGCTTTCCCAGGTACGACTACGACGACATGGTGCTCGCGCAGTATCGCTTGGTGACCGAGGGCCTGGGGATCAAGCACCTGCGCCTCGTTCTCGGCAACTCGATGGGCGGCATGCAGACCTGGATCTGGGGCGTGAAATATCCGGACTTCATGGACGCGCTCCTGCCCATGGCCTGCCAGCCAACCGAGATGTCGGGCCGCAACTGGATGCTGCGGCGGCTCCTGGTCGAAGCCATCCGCAACGACCCGGAGTGGAATGGCGGCAACTACTCTTCGCAGCCGCGCGGGATTCAGAGGCTGCTCGTGCAGTTCGGCATCGCCACCTCGGGCGGATCGCGAGCGCTGTACGACCAGGCGCCCACGCGCGAGAAGGCCGACGCGCTCGTCGCGCAGCGCCTGGCGCAGCCCTTCCGCGGCGACGCCAACGACATCCTCTACCAGTGGGAGTCCTCCGACGACTACAACCCCTCGCCGGGCCTGGAGCGCATCCAGGCCGCGCTGGTGACCATCAATTCCGCCGACGACGAACGCAACCCGCCCGAGCTCGGCATCGTCGAGCGCGAGATCAAGCGTGTGAAGAACGGCCGCTACGTGCTCATCCCGGCGAGCGCCGACACGCGCGGCCATGGAACGACCGCCAATGCGGCGCTGTGGAAGCGGTACCTCGCGGATTTGCTGCTGCGCGCGCCGCGGACCGCGAAGTAGTCAGGCGTTCACTGCGGGCAGGGCCGAGGGACGCGGAATCAGGAGCCACAACACGACGTAGGCAAGTATCCCGATGCCGCACAGCAGCGCGAGCACGATGAAGGCGACCCGGAAGAGAACCGGATCGATTTCCAGCCATTCTCCGAGACCGCCGCACACGCCCGCGATCTTGCGATCGGAATTCGAAAGGCGCAACCTGCTCACCCGGCGGTTCTCGTCCTGTGCGCCGGTCTTTTCCGGGACCATGACCCACAGGAGCAGATAGGCCACGGCTCCCAGCCCACCGAACAAGAGCGATGCGAGAAAGAACAGTCGAAAGAAGACCGGGTCGAGATCGAAGTACACGCCGAGCCCGCTGCAGACGCCGGCGATCTTCCTGTCTTCGGTCAGTCGATGGAGTTTTTTCATAGATGCCTCGCCGATCCGTGCCACACGAGAATACCTTATCGGCTTGCGCAGCGTCCGGATTGACCTGGATCAAATTTTCCGGATGTACTTCGCGGCTGCCGTGAGTGCGCCGGCGGCATGGCGGGTCGAGGTCGGCGGGGAGCAAACCTCCGCGGTCTTCGAGCCCGCGATTGCGCCGTCCAACGGAGCGCTCTTCGTCTGTGCGCACGGCGCCGGCGGCCACATGGGCGATCGCGGAGTGCTGGCAATCGCGGAAGAGCTGCGCAAGTGCGGGTTCGACGTCGTCCGCTTCAACTTTCTCTACAAGGAAAAGTCCTTCGGCCGCCCCGACCCCATGCCTCGCATGAAGGAATGCGTCGCCGCAGTCGCCTCGCGCGCCCGCAGCGAGCTTGCGCCGCAAACGCTCATCCTCGGCGGACGCTCGATGGGCGGACGCGCGGCTTCCGTGCTCGCCGCCGACGGATTTTCCTGCGACGGCCTGCTGCTCCTCGCCTATCCCTTGCACCCCGCAGGCAAGCCCGAAGAACTGCGCGACGCCCACCTCGCGAAAATCAAAGTGCCGGTGCTGTGCCTCAACGGCACGCGCGACGCGCTATGCCGGCGCGATCTGATGGAAGTCGTCGTCGGTCGTCTGACCGACCGGTGGACGATGCGCTGGCTGGAAGGCGCCGATCACAGCTTCCACGTGCTCAAAAGTTCGGGGAGAACGGACGGCGAGGTGCTGAGCGAGATCGCAGACGCGTGCGCCACTTGGGTATCCGGCCTGAGGCCGAGGACTGCGGGATCCGAAAGTAGAAGGCCCGCAATCGGCCAAAAGCCCACGGAGCCGTGGTGAGAACACGAACGAGAGAACCCCGACGCGCGCCGCGCGAGATGAGGCCACCCGAGCCCACCGTCGCCTCAATCGTGCGCGACCAGACGGGCGTTGCGTGGTCGCGTGCGCGCGACCTGTGCACGGAAGGGCGCGTGACGGTGAACGGCCAGCGGTGCCTCGACCCGGCCTTGCGCGTTTCTCCCGGCGCGGTGGTGGTCGTCGACGAACGCGCGCCGAAGCTCCGGTCCGGCACCCTGCCCGAGAGCGCGATCGTGTTCCTGGACCGCGACGTCGTCGTAGTCGACAAGCCCGTGGGAATGCTGAGCATCGCCTACGAGTCGGGCGACAAGGACACGCTCGTCGACCGGACGCGGATTCTGCTGCGGCGGACAGGCGGGCGCGGCGAGCTCGGCGCGGTTCACCGGCTCGACAAGGAGACGAGCGGTTTGATGGTGTTCGCGCGCACCCTGGAAGCGAAGCGAATTCTGGCCAGCCAGTTCCGCGCGCACGACATCGAGCGCGTCTATCATGCGATCGCGCACGGAACGGTAGCTGCGCAGCCCATCGAAACTCATCTCGTCGCGGACCGCGGCGACGGAATCCGCGGCTCCTATGGGCACTTTCGGCGTCCCCGAGGTGGAGTTCCGCCCGAGGCAAAGCGTTCGGTCACGCACGTCAGGCCGATCGCTGCGCTCGCGGGTGCAACCTTGGTCGAGTGCCGCCTCGAAACCGGGCGGCAACATCAGATTCGCATCCACCTGTCCGAACTCGGCCATCCCCTGGTCGGCGAACGCGTATACATCCGCGACTACGCAGGTCGAAAGATCGAATCGGTGCGCCCGATGCTCCACGCGCGGGTTCTCGGATTCGTGCACCCCCGAACGGGCCAACGCATGTCGTTCGAGCGCGAAGCGCCCGCGGACTTCCGGGCGATGATCGAATCGCTTCGTCCGGCGTGCCGCTGACGCATGTGATTCCGTTGCCGCGGTTGCTCCAGGCGCTCGTGGTGTAGATTTGTCGGGACGGGGCACTCCCAATGAGCCGCAACCACCGGAAACACTCGGCGTGGTGCTTGCTTGCGCTGAGCCTCTTTGCGCTCTCCTGCACGCACCGAACTGGGCGCCGGGACTTTTTCTTCTTACTCGCCCGTGAACCGCCGGATCATGCGCCGGTCGCGCTTGGTCGGCCGGCCGTGCGTGTCGTGCGCCGGACGCGGCCCGGCGCGACGCATGAGCAGCATGTGCTCGCGCTTCGCGCGGCTCTCGTCGGTCTCGACGTAGAGCTTTGCCGCCTCGGATGCCGGTCCGCGCCGCGGCGATATCGCGCGCACCTCGAAGAACCATTGCAGCTCGCCCGAGCGCACCTCGAGCCGGTCGCCCGGCCTCACGCCCTTGCTTGGCTTGGCGCGCTCGCCGTTCAGCTTCACCCTGCCACCATCGACCGCCTGCGCGGCGAGGCCGCGCGTCTTGTAGAAGCGCGCCGCCCACAGCCACCTGTCGATGCGCAGCCGCCCGAGCGGCGGGTCTGCGTGCTTGTCCGTACCGCTGGAAGGCGCAGCGAATGCCATGGGAGAATCCCTCCGTCGCTTAGGCGAGCGAGCTGGCCGAGGTTTTCGATTATATCCAAACCGGACAGGGGCCAGTTTGGGCATCCGTATCCGGGCGCCCGTCGGCGGCGCCGCGGGGTCCTGCGTTAACAGCCGGGTCGAGACAGTCAGGGAGAAACCCTTGCTGCACTCTTTCGTCGCCCTAATCCTCGTTCTTGCCGCGCCTCTCGCGCTCGCGCAGGGCGTGCCCGCCTCCGACGGCATCCCTGGGCCGGTGCTCGCCGGAAGAGTTGCTCTCGTGGAAGGGGACGTGCGTATATCCGATGCTCAGGGCCAAGCTCGCATTCCGAAACTCGGAGAGCCGATCTACAAGAGCGAGAGGATCCTCACGGGCGCCGGCGGCGAGTTGCACATCGACACCGAGGACGGAGGCTACATTGGCGTGCGGCCCAATACGCAAATGGACATCGAGGACTTCAAGGCCGAAGGCGGGGCGGACGACCGCTTCATCCTGAATCTTCTGCAGGGCTCGTTCCGCTCGGTCACCGGCTGGATCGCGAAAGTTAACCGCCAGAACTACGCGGTGCGCACGGCCACGGCGACGATCGGCGTTCGCGGCACCGAGCACGAGCCGCTCGTCATCCCGGAAGGCAGCAGCGAGGGCGAGCCGGGAACCTACGACCGCGTACACAATGGCGAGACCGAGATTCGCACGCCGCGAGGAACGGTCAGCGTCAAGGCGAACCAGGCGGGTTTCGCTCCGCGCCGCGGCGATGCGCGCCCGCGGGTGCTCGACCGCGTTCCGGGATTTTTCCGCGCGACCCGGAACGAGGGCCGTTTCCGGGGGCTGCACGATCGGCTGCACCAGCAGCTCGAGCAGCGCTTGCAGGCACGCCGGCAACTCGTCGAGCAGCGCCCTAAGATTCAGCAGGACCGGCGCGCCGAGAAGAGATCGGCGTTAGAACAGCGCAGAGAGCAGGGCCTGCGGCAGCAGGAAGAGCGCAGGAAGCTGCAGGAACAACGCGCAGAGAAGCAGCACAAATTGCAGGAGGAGCGCAAACAGCGCGCGGAGAAGGCGAAGGCCGAGCGCGAGAAGAAGCGGCGCGAAGCCGCGAAGAAGGATCGCGAGCGAGCCGCGGCCAAAGCCGAGCGCCGCGAGTAGCTCGACCCGGTTGTTCAACGCCGCACTGGGCGAAAGTCGTCAGGGAAAACGTCATCAAGGCCGACTGAGGGCGAAAAAAGAGCCCCGGGGGCGCCCGGGGCTCGCAGTCGAACAATGGTCACCGCCCGCGATCGTTTCCGTCGTGATCGCGGTCGTGATCGTCGTCGTCGCGATCGTGATCGCCGTGGTGCGGCTCGCACTTGTCGAGTCCGCTTCCTTCGAAGTCCAGCCGCCCGTCCACCTCGTGCTTGTACTTCACCAGCACGTCGGCGCAGACGACCTTCTTCTTCTCGAGGTTGCCGCCGCAGTGGAAGTTGGCCGCGTCGTCGGTGCTGCCCGAGCCGTTGTAGATCGCCGTCTGCGGATACGGGCAGAGCGGCCGGCTGCGCGTGACGACCGGCGGGGCACCCGCAGTAATGGTCGCGAGGATCGTCTCGGGCGCAACGCCCTTTTCGACCCAGTTCACCAGCGCGTCGAAGAGGCCCTGCGGCTGCGGTCCGGCCCCGCCGCCGCAGTGCCCGACGCCAGGCGCGCGGAACAGGCGGTAGAATTTCTGCAGCTTCTCGAAATCAGGTCGGTCGTCGTCTCCGCGGCGCGACGCCTGCCCGCGGTAGTAGTTGATCACGCCGCGCGGGTAGATCAGCTGGTCGTTCCCGCCGACGAACGTGAGCAGCTTGCCGCCTGAGCGCCGGTATGCGTCGAGGTTGCCGAAGGTATCGGTCACATCCGCGATGTTCCGCGATCCGTCCTGCGCCACCTGCGGGTAGCCGCCCATCGTGACCGTCTTCCAGTCGAAGTTGCGGTCGTGCTCGTTCCAGTGGAACTGGGTGGGCCCGAGGATAAACGGAAATAGGCCGTTAAGCGAAATGCAGAACCCCAAAGGAGGTATGCAGGTTCCGCCCATCTTGGTGCCGCGATCGAGGCCGAACCAGATCTTGTTGCCGTCGGCATTGCGCGGCCCGTCCCAGATCTTGTCGATCGCCGCCGCTTCCTGCGGCGTGAGGCAGTTGGTTGCCGGCGCCCCCGGCACACCGCAGATGTTCGCGGTCGCGCTGAACTTGCAGCTGCGCGGATCGTCGATGACGCCGTCGGTCACGCCGTCGGCTGCGTCGCAGGCCGCGACGGCGGAGGCCGACGCTTGGTCCTGCTTCGCCTCCGAGACCGCACCGCCGGCGATGTCCTTCATCGCGATCTGGCCCCACATCTGCGCGGTCTGGAAGCGCGTCCAGTAGATCGCCGGGGCGTTCGCAAGAATGCCGTCTAGCTCGCCAGGAAGCTCCTGCGCGAGGAGATAGCCCTGGCGCCCGCCGGTCGAGCAGCCGTTCCAGTAGTTGTAGGCCGGTTTCTCGCCGTAGTACCGCGCCGCGACCGCCTTGGAGAAGAGGATCTGCTCCTTGATGCCGTTGCGGATGAAGTCGTTGATGAACTGCAGGTTGTAGGTGCCGTCGGCGTTTACGCCGGGCTCGCAGTCGCCGCCCGTGTGTCCGGCGTCGGTGCCGGAGCCTACGTAGCCCGCGTTCACCTGCGCGGCGAGCGGGTTGTTGGTCGGGGTCAGGGTAACACCGGCGCAACCGCCGCCGCCGATCCCTTGCGTCCTGCCGTTCCATGCACCCTGCAGGCCGCCCGTGCCGCCGTCCCTAGCGTTGAGCGGCAGGCCGACCCGGATGTTGATGTTCTGGTTGGGGTTGGTGCCGAACAGGATGTCGACCTGGCAGAAAGCCACGTTCGCGCCCAGAGCGTTCACGATCTTGCTGGTCGCGGACTTCACGGTCGAGTTGCCAGCCAGGCCGTTGGCCGGATCGGTGGCGAGCTCGATACAGCTCACAGGCGGTGGCGACGTATGAGCCGCCGCTGGCGCCGCGATAAACGCGAAGCCCAACAGAACCGGAATCGAAATCAGACGCGCATGCTCTTTTCGCATAGCCCCTCCTGACTCTTGGCGAAATGTGAATGGGAATGAATCGCCCGAACAACAAGCGTATGATAAGCAGGTAACGCAAAGGTAGATGGCGTCGCGGCAAAGATTGGCGATAAGTGAAATCCATGCATGTTGATTTCGGTTATGGCCAGCGGCGATGGGAGGTCGCCAATATGGATCGCCAGCTCACGGAACCTTCGGCTTTCAGTCATTTTCTCTCGACAAATTATTCGGCAGAACCCGATTACGTCGTGCACGGGCCCAGTGGCGACGTGATCGCTGCCAAGTGGCATCGCCCGGCCTCGCGCACCGCAAAGCAAGTCGTATTGGCGCAAGACACGATGATGTATCACGTCGGAGGGTCGACCTCCGTTGCAAAGTTCGTAGACGGCCGTTGCATCGGCACACGCGCGCAACACGGCTCCGTGACCTTCAGTCCTAGAGACGAGCCCAGCGAATGGGTCAGAGACGGCGTCTGCGAGGTCATGCACGTCTACATCGCGCCGTCGCTCAAGCAACGGTACGCCGATGAGAATCTCGCCTGCTCGGCCGCGCCGGAGATCGATCCCATGTTCGCCGTCCACGATCCTTGGCTGCAGGGCTATTTCATGATGCTGCAGAGCGAATTCGAAACATTTGGTGGAAGCGGCAAGTACCCGGACGCGCTGCTCCTGACGCAGTCGATGGAGCTGTTGATACGACATCTGGTCTGCTGGCATTCGAACGTGTCGCGGAGCGGCCGAAAACGACTGGTGGCGGCCGCGCCGCGTCCCTTGGCGCCGCGACACCTGAGGCGAGTCCTCGCCTACATCGACGCCGATGTCGGCCGCGACATCGCACTGGCCGATCTCGCGCAGCTTGTCGGCATTTCCAAAAATCATTTCATTCGCGGCTTTCGCGCCGCTACTCAGCGAACGCCTTACGCCTATCTGGTCGAGCGCCGCCTCGCCCGCGCCGTCGACGCGCTGAGGCACAGCACAATGTCGCTCGAGCGGATCGCGCGCGATTCGGGTTTCAGGAGCGCGCCCGGATTTTCGAACGTCTTCAAGAAGCACTATGGAATGTCGCCAAGCAAGTTCAGAGCCCGGTCACACTGAATCGTTGCTGCCTACTCCCCGGGGCGACGAGTGCCGCCCCGTCTCCACAGCGCCAGCAGATTGACACTCGGACCCACTGAAAGCGAAACGCCCCGGGGTCTCCGGGGCGTTTCGCTTTCAGGCAGGCCTAGCGGCGCTCGGTCACTCAGCCGCCCTTGACTGCCCGGTACGCCGCCTCGACGTTGGTCGGGAAGCGTTCCTGCGCTCCCCACTGTTCGTATTCGGGCATGCGCACCTGCTTCTTGATCTCATCGAGCGACTTGCCTTCCTTCGCCAGCCTGCCGACGCGCTCGAGGAGCAGCGCGTAGTATTTTTCGCTGTCCTCGAAGATCCTCACCGTACCGGGCATCCCGTGGCCCGGAACGACGTGTACCGGATTCAGGTTCTTCATCGTCTTCGCGGCGGCGAGGATGTCGGGAATGGACACGATGGGCCGGAGATTGTTGATCTGGTTGACGACGATGCCCGCCGCCGAGAACAGCACGCGTTCTTTCGGCAGCCAGACGGCGGTGTCCGATTCGCTGTGCACGCCTTTCAGGTACAGGAGCTCGATTGTCCGCTCGCCCAGCTTGAGCGTCATTTTCTGGTGGTACTCGATGCTCGGCGCGACGAAGCGATACCCCTCGAGCGCCGCGCGCATCTCGGGCGAGGTAGCAGCGAGCTTCTGGATGCGCTCCGGATCGGCGCGCTCGCGCGAGCGCATCGACTCGCCCGCGCCTTCCGCCGCCACGACGACCGCGGGAGGGGAAAAGACGAAATGGCCGGTCGTGTGGTCGGGATGCGGCTCGGTGTCGATGAGGAAGCGCACCGGCAGCGGCGTGAGTTTCTTCACCGCCTCGAGGATCGCGCGCGAGTCCGTCGGGTTGTGCCCGCTGTCGATGAGCACGACCCCTTCGCCCGTGAGCACGATGCCGCAGTTGGAATTGAAGTTCTTGCCGACGTAGACGTAGACGCCGTCTTCGAGCTTGCGGATCTGCGGGCCCAGGTCCTGGGCTGAGGCGAGACTGAGGGAGAAAAACGAAACGAAGACCGCGAGTGTCGATTTGAGTTTCATGGCGCTCCTCCGATGGGTTGCCGCGTCCGGACGTGGCGCTTGAGTATACATTCGGCAGACGTATGGCGTCAGCCGTTTGCCGCGGGGCGCTCCTCGACCCCGTAGCCCGCATCGATCCAGGCGTCCAGCCCGCCGTGGAGCGGCCGCACTCGGGTATAGCCGAGCGCCATCAGTTTCTTCGCGACCTGCGCCGCCGAGGCTTCGTTGGGGCAGGTGCAGTAGAAAACGATTTCGCGGTCCGTCGGCAGCTCTTCGAGCCGCGCATCGACTTCCGCGATGTCCATCGCCAGCGCGCCGGGAATGAAGCGCCGGTCGAGATCGCGGGAGCCGCGCGAGCGCACGTCGACGATCACCGGGCGCTTGCCGCCGTCGATCAGCGCGCGCAGCTCGCCCGCTCCGATCCGCGCGATGCGCAGCATCTTGTAGAAGCGCCGCCGCTCCCACCATTTCAGCGCGACGTAGCCGGCGAGAAGCAGCGCGATCGCCTCGAGCGCGAGAGCCCCGAGGTCCTCGATGCGCGCGACGAGCTCGTTGATCCCAGCGTGGAACAGCATCCCGGCGCCGATCGCGGCCCCAGCCCAGATCACCACGCCCAGGCCGTTCAGGAGGAGAAACGAAGGCCAGCCGAGGCGCATCGCGCCCGCGAGCGGCGGCGCGATGGTCGAGAGTCCTGGGATGAATTTC
>DATDGA010000384.1:0-6115 GCA_036522335.1 Burkholderiales bacterium | reverse complement strand
TGGGTCGATTGCCACCGGAGCGGCTTCGATCCGATGGAGCGCCTGAACAAGTTCCGCGAAGTATTCGAGTCGGGAGACGCGAGCCTCGGCGGACGCACCTTGAAGCTTGAGCGGCAGTCGCAGCGCGACGCCGCGCATTTTCCGCAATACCGCGAGCACATGCGCTGGGTCGTGGGCAACGTCCTTTTCGTCGGCATCAACGTCCAGGGCAGCAACAACAATCTTGGCAGGACGCCCGCGATGGACGCCGAGGTGCGGGCGCGCATGGCCGCGGTGTACGCCTGGCTGGACGACAGCGAGCGGCTCGCGGTGGAGCGCAGGCTCTCGGGAATGTTGATCTTCGCGCAGGCCGACCCGGACTTCGAGGGCAGGATGCGCCGCAAGGGAGGCGACGGATTCGCCGGGTTCCGCGATGCGCTGCGCGATCTCGCGCTGCGCTTCGGAAATCCCGTGCTATTCGTGAATGGCGACACGCACCTGTACAAGTTCGACAAGCCGCTCGCCGACCCGGCGACGGGTCAGCCGATCCCGAACTTCACGCGGGTGATCGTGTTCGGCTCGCCGCAGACGAGATGGATCCGGGCAGGAATCGATCCCGCCTCACCGCAGCTCTTCGTGCTCAGCCCCGTGCCGGACGATCCGTTCCGCTGAGCCGATCGCAAATCCGGGTTTTCGCGCTCCCGAAACGCCGCAGGCCTCCCGCACCGGGGCAGTCCCCGGCGCGACTTCACGGCTTGTTCAGCTGCGGTCGTGATCCCCGTGCATCTGGCCGAAATGCTCGCCGCCCATTTCCCCGCGGTCACCGCCGTGATGGCGGCCCATGCGCGCCATCCGGTCCATGCCGTCGCGGATCGCCACCCTCACCTGTTCCTTCTGCTTCGTGTCGAGAGAGTCGTACACGGTAAACCATGTCTCGCGCACCTGCTTGCGTGTCGCTTCCATCTGGGCTTGCATCTGCGCGCCCAACTGGTCGCGCATTTGCGCGAATTGCTTCAGGTCCGCACCCGGCTTGTCGATCTCGACACGCAGCTTGGCGCGCATCTCCTCGCCCTTGGCCCGCATCGAGGCGAACGCCTCGCGCTGCGCCGCCTGCGCCTTCTGCCACAATTCTTCCTGCTTCGGATTGAGCTTCAGCTCCTTGTGCAGCCGCTCGAAGCCCCTCATCGGTCCCATGCCCTCGGGACCTTCGCCGCGGTGACCGCCGGGCATCTGCGCCCAGCTCGAACCGGCGACGAGCACCGCGGCCGCCAGCGCCGCGAGCTTCACTCCATGACGTGCAGTCATCTTTCTCTCCTGTAGTTATGGGAAACGACGCGCCGATTCTCGCGCGAATTCGTTTCCAGACTATGTCCGGCGGCCGGAGATTCGTTGCAAATTGTTTCCGCCGGCGCGCTTCGGCCGGTACGGATCAGTGCAGATCGAGCGCGTGACCCTTCAGCGACTCGAGCGGGACGTACTTGAGGACGTTCTCGTGCGTGGACTCGAGCACCACGTGGGGCGCCATCCCCGCCTTGTGGGCCTCGACCCAGCGCAGCACGTGCAGGCACCAGCGGTCGCCCGGCTGCAAGCCCTTGAAGCGCATCTCGGGTCGCGGCGTCGAGAGATCGTTGCCGCGGGAGCGGCTGAAATCGAGAAACTCCTTCGTCGTCTTGATGCACACCAGGTGCGCCACCCCGTCCATGCTGTGCGTCGCGCAGCAGCCGTCGCGGAAAAAACCGGTGAGCGGAGCATAGCTGCAGGCGAGCAGCGACCCGCCGAGAACGTTCTTTTCCTTGGAGAGGACGGAACTCATGGGAGGGATTCTATCCGGAAATGCGAGTTTGAGAACGCGCACGCCCTAAAGCGCCTGGTGTGACCCGGTATTCACCAAATCCACCAAGGCGTTTTTCCCGATATTCGGCCACCGAAATAATCCGTTGTGAGCGCGTGTCCCATAGAATGTATTTTAAGGCGGTGTGAACGCGAGACAGCTTGATGCGTGTAACGTCCGCAAATAATTCCCGGTACTCGTTATGGCACTTAGCCAGGCAGTAGTTGGGAATGGTTGCGGACAAATGGTGAACGTGATGATAGGCGATGTTGGCGGTAAACCAGTTCAGCCAGCGCGGAAGATCCAGAAAACTCGTGCCCCGTATTGCAGCGGTATCGAAATCCCATGCCTCCGTACCGGACGCATAGGAGTGATCGAAATTATGCTGAACCGTAAACACCACGATCGCGGCGCCTCCGGCCAACGATGTGCTGATCAGGTAAACCGTAAAAAAGAGTACGGGCCCCACGTACCAGGACATCAACGTCCATGAGCTCAACAATGCGACGTTGTTCCAGAACATATGCCAATATTCTGCAGCGTCATTCCAATAGGGCGTTTTGAATTCAGCGGTGTGCGCCTGAATGGACACGCCGGGTTGAGCAATTTTCTTTTTGACGAGATGACGGACCAAGCTGATGCTGCCCTTCAGCCAGGTATAGCGAGGGTTAAAAATCAGATACGAAAATCCGCCGAAGGGAGCCAACCAGATATTACGCGCGCGCCCATAGCTGCGTTGTTGTCTGTCGGTCATCGCCTCGAATTCTGCAACCGATCGGATATTCAAGGGCCCACGGTATTTTTCCCAGTTGCCGTTGGTGGCATGGTGATAGGCGTGATGTTGGGCCCAAACATACGTTGGGAGCCCCGACACGACGCCAAAGACAAAACCGAATGCCTTGTTGAGCCAACCCGTGCGGAACAACGTAGCGTGACCGGTTTCGTGCATCATCATAAACACGCGCACCAAGAACAAGGCCATCAGCAACGTGATACCGGCGGTTAGCCAGTATGAGACGCCGACGCTCGGCGCTGCGACGTACCACAGGGCTGCAAGAGGCGCCAACGTCGTAACCGCTTGTCCAAATCCTTTGACGTTATCGGCTTTGGCGTACTGATCGATGATTGTCCGTTTTTGCCGTTTAATGCGGGCAATTGCCGGATCCATTGAATCCCCCGCCTGCGCTAGGCCGCGAGCCATTTACTGAGGCGCGCCTTGGCATCTTCGTGGGAGACGGCGCCTTCGGTGTCGGCACGCTCAAGCCCACGCTTTACCTTTTCGAGGGCGTAAAGGTGGTACTGGATGTCGTCCAGGCTCGCATCCTCCGGCAACGCCTCCAACATCGACGCGACTTCGGCTTTGGGGGTGCTTATGGTGCCTCCAGTACGGAAATCAGGTCAAATACTACCAGCGGGCCGTCATGCGGAAATCGTGGCTCGATATCACGGGTCTGTTCAGGCACGTGTGATATCGCTACGGACAGCTTCGCTGAGGAATCAGCCGAATCTCGATCTTGCATCCCACGGCCTCGGCATACCTCTTCAACGAGGTCAGCGACGGTGCGTGCTTGCCCGCCGACTCGAGACGAGACACCGCGCTCTTGGACGTTCCCATCCGGGTTGCGACCGCTTCCTGACTGAGCCCGGCGCGAGCGCGCGCAGCGAGCATTTCGCCTGCCACTGCGTATTCGGTGGCGAGCGCCTGATATGCCGCCTGGAAACCCCGGCGCTTTCTTGCCTTTCTGAGAAAGGCCTCGTGGGCGTGCCGGACGGGTTTGTACTTTACTTCAGCCATGGAGTACCTCTTTCATTCGTTTGCGAGCCAACTTCAACTCACGGTCGGGTGTCTGCTGCGATTTCTTGACGAATGCGTACAGTACTACGACACGCCGGCCCATGAGAAAGCAATAGAACGCTCGTCCGATGCCCGACCTGCCCCTTGGCCTGAGTTCGAAAAGCCCGCCTCCGAACGCACGCGAGTACGGAAGCCGCAGATTCGGACCGTGCTCCATCAAAAGCTCCACCATCCGCGCATAGTCCGCGAGAATATCCGCGGGCCACGCTTCTATTTCTGCGAGTACTCTGGGATGGAAGTATTCGACGGACTACGCCACCGCGTGATGTTCGCATATTTGAGAACATGAGTCAATTGCTCCAAACTCATACGGAGCGTGACGTTGCGGCCGCGATGTAGTGCTTGATCTGACCGACGTCGGCGTCCATGACTTCGACGCGCTGCGGAAGTTTTTCGAGGTTTTCGAATCCGACGGGCCTTGCCGGCTCCCGCCCGAGCGCCTCGCGGATGGTCTCGGCGAACTTCGCGGGTTGCGCAGTTTCCAGGCAGACGAGCGGGACGCCCGGATCGCGGTGCTCGAGCCCGACCTTGATACCGTCGGCGGTGTGCGGGTCGATCATGACGCCATAGTCCTTCCACACGCGGCGGATGGTCTCGATCCGGTCGGCGTGCGTGCTCGAGCCAGAAACAAATCCGGTGTTCGCGACATGTCTGAAAATCTCCGTTCCCGACAAGGCGAAGACCCCGTTGTCATCGAGCTCCCTCCACAAGGACTTCAGCTTGATCGGATCGCGGCCAACAAGATCGTAGGCGTAGCGCTCGAAGTTTGAGGATTTCGAAATATCCATCGAGGGACTGCTGGTGGCCTTAACTTCGGCCGCCTTGCGCACGCGGTAGCGCCCGGTGCGGAAAAATTCGTCGAGCACGTCATTCTCGTTGGTGGCGACGATGAGCTTCGAAATCGGCAGGCCCATGCTTCGCGCGACGTGGCCGGCGTAGACGTTGCCGAAGTTCCCCGAGGGCACCGCGAAAGAGACCCGCTCTTCGTTGGATCTTGTTGCCGCGAAATAACCCTTGAAGTAGTACACGATCTGCGCCGCGATGCGCGCCCAGTTGATCGAGTTCACCGCTCCGATGCGGTGCCTCGCCTTGAACGCAAAATCGCCCGAGATGGCCTTCACGATGTCCTGGCAGTCGTCGAACACGCCGCGCACCGCGATGTTGAAGATGTTCGCGTCCTGCAGCGAATACATCTGCGCCGCCTGGAACGCGCTCATGCGCCCTTTAGGCGAGAGCATGAAGACCTGCACGTTCTTCTTTCCGCGCAAGGCATACTCGGCCGACGACCCGGTGTCCCCCGAGGTGGCGCCGAGGACGTTCAGCCGCCGGCCATGCTTTTCCAGCACGTACTCGAACAGGTTACCGAGGAGCTGCAGCGCGATGTCCTTGAAGGCGAGCGACGGCCCGTTGGAGAGGCCGAGGAGATAGAGGCCCTGCTCGAGCTTCTTCAAAGGAGTGATGTCCTCGCTCCCGAAGATTTCCCTGGTGTAGGTCCTGTCGACCAGCTTTTTCAGGTCGGCCGAAGGAATGTCGTCGGCGAACTTCGCGAGGACCGCAAGCGCGAGCTCGCGGTACCCCATGCCGCGCATCGCGGCGATCTCGGACGCACTCAGTCTCGGAAACTCCTCCGGCAGGAAGAGGCCGCCATCGGGCGCGAGACCTTCGAGGAGGATCTCGGTGAACGGCTGCGGCCTCGCCCCGCCGCGGGTGCTGACATAGCGCATGCGAATCAGGATTCTGGATTCAGCAGCACTGAATCCCGATCACTGCAGTTCTTCCAGCCGGATGCGCGTCACCTTGCCGGTAACCACCGGCAGCGTCTCGATCTTCCCGATTGCGGTGTTGACGCTCTTCTCGCGCGTCCGGTGGGTGAGCATGATGATGTCCACCTGCTGCTCGCCTTCCGCCGGTTCGCGCTGGATCATGGCGTCGATTGAGATCGAAGCGTCGGCGAGGATGCGGGTGATGTCGGCGAGCACGCCGGGCTTGTCCTGCACGCGCATCCTCAGGTAGTAGGAAGTCACCACCGCCTCCATCGGCAGGACCTTGATGCTCGACATGCGGTCGGGCTGGAACGCGAGGTGCGGCACGCGCTGCTCGGGATCGGCGGTATGCAGGCGGGTCACGTCCACCAGATCCGCCACGACCGCGCTGCCGGTCGGCTCGGCGCCCGCGCCCGCGCCGTAATACATCGTCGCACCGACCGCGTCGCCCTTCACCAGCACGGCGTTCATCACGCCCTCGACGTTGGCGATCAGGCGGCGCGCCGGGATCAAGGTGGGGTGAACGCGCAGCTCGACACCCTCGTCCGTGCGCTTGGTGATCCCGAGAAGCTTGATGCGGTAGCCGAGCTGCTCGGCGTAGCGAATGTCCTCCTGCGTGAGCCTGCCTATGCCTTCCTTGTAGCACTTGTCGAACTGCATCGGTATGCCGAAGGCGATCGCCGCCAT
>DATDGA010000383.1:0-4563 GCA_036522335.1 Burkholderiales bacterium | reverse complement strand
ACTCCATGAAGGCGCTGCTGCCTGAGCGGCTGCTTCTGAATCTGCGACTCGAGGGAAATTTCACGATACAGAAAGGTTCGATCACCAACGTGGACATGCCGCGCCTCCTCCAGGGGAGCAGCACCGGAGGAGGGACGACGCTCTTCTCCGAAATGAGCGGCGGCGTATCCGTCGATCCCAATCGAATCCTGGTGCGCCAGATCCGGCTGGCTGCGGGCTTGCTGAACGGCACCGGACAAGTCGAAATGGATCCGCAAAAGAACCTGTCCGGGCGAATGCAGATCGAGCTTCGCGCCCAAACGGTTCAGGCACGCTCGACGATCGCGGTCGGCGGCACCTTGAAGGAGCCGCAATTCCGCCGTAGCAACTGAAATCCGGATTCGAGAAAGTGATCGGCGTCCGGCCGCGGGAAGTTCCGCCTCCTTCACCCCTTCGTTCCGGCTCTCGGCTTCCGGTATAATTGCGGCTTACCGGCACGCCTCATGTCGTTGATCCTCAAGTTGCGCGGCAGCCGCGCCGTTTCGGCGTTCCGTCTGGAAAAACTCAACTCCCGCCTCGCGGCGGTCCGCAGGTCGATCAGGATCGTTGCCGCCGAGTACTGGCATTTCGCCGAAGTCGACCGCCCGCTAGCCGCGCGCGACACCGAGGTGCTGGGGCAGTTGCTGCACTACGGCGAGCCGGGGCCTTCCGTACGCGGGAGGAGCATTCAGCTCGTCGTACCGCGGCTCGGCACGATCTCGCCATGGTCCTCCAAGGCGACCGATATCGTGCGCAGTTGCGGTCTGAGTTCCGTGCGCCGGGTCGAGCGCGGAACCGCGTGGTTTTTTTCCGGTGAACCCGCGTCCGATTCCGGTCTTCATCGGACCCTCGAGCTCATTCACGACCGTATGACAGAAACGGTGCTCGGCTCGCTCGACGAAGCCGAAGCGTTGTTCCGCCATCACGAGCCGAAGGCGCTGGCAGTCGTCGGGGTGCTCGCGCGGGGACGGGCGGCGCTGGATGCAGCCAACATCGCCCTGGGGCTCGCGCTCGCGCCCGATGAAATCGATTACCTCCTTTCCCATTACCGGAGCATCCACCGCGACCCTACCGACGTGGAGCTCACGATGTTTGCGCAGGCGAACTCGGAACACTGCCGGCACAAGATCTTCAACGCTTCGTGGGTCATCGACGGAGCCGCGAAGGAGGAAACCCTTTTCGGCATGATCAGGACCACTCATGCGCGCAATCCCGCCGGAACGGTGGTCGCCTACTCCGACAACGCTGCGGTGATGGAGGGTCGGTCGATCGCGCGCTTCAGCCCGGGTTCCGGCGGACGCTACGGTTACCGGGGCGAACTCACGCACACGCTGATGAAGTGCGAAACCCACAACCACCCGACCGCGATCTCCCCGTTTCCAGGGGCGGCTACGGGCTCCGGCGGCGAGATCCGCGACGAGGCGGCGACCGGACGCGGAGCCAAGCCGAAGGCGGGACTGTGCGGCTTCTCGGTCTCGCATCTGCGCGTTCCGGGTTTCGAGCAACCCTGGGAAGGAAAATCCGGCAAGCCGGACCGAATCGCGTCGGCGCTCCAGATCATGCTGGAGGGACCGATAGGCGCGGCGTCGTTCAACAACGAATTCGGCCGTCCGAACCTCCACGGCTATTTCCGCGCCTTCGAGATGGAGGCGAACGGCGTCACGCGCGGATACCACAAACCGATCATGATCGCCGGGGGCATCGGCAACATCAGCGCTCAGCACGCGAGCAAGGCCGAGGTACCACCGGGGGCTCTGCTCGTTCATCTGGGCGGCCCGGGAATGCTGATCGGAATGGGCGGGGGTGCCGCGTCCAGCATGGATACGGGCGCCAATCCCGAGAACCTCGACTTCGACTCGGTGCAGCGCGGCAACGCCGAGATGCAGCGGCGCGCCCAGGAGGTGATCGACCGTTGCTGGCAGCTCGGTGCCGACAATCCTGTGCTTTCCATTCACGACGTGGGCGCGGGCGGCTTGTCGAACGCCCTGCCGGAAATCGTCCACATCGCCGGGCGGGGTGCGAGGATCGATCTTCGCGCCGCACCGAACGAGGAACCGGGAATGACGCCCCGCGAAGTATGGTGCAACGAGGCCCAGGAGCGCTTCGTGCTCGCCCTCGCCCCCGAACGCATCGAGCAGTTCCGGTCCATCTGCGAACGCGAGCGCTGTCCCCTCGCCGTCGTGGGTCTCGCGACCGACGACGGGCGCTTGGTCGTCGAAGACCCGCAGTTCCGCAACAAGCCGGTGGAGATGGATCTGTCCGTGCTGCTCGGCAAGCCGCCGCGCATGACGCGCGAAGTCCGGCGCCGCCGTCCGGAGGTGTTCCCGCTCGCGCTCGAGGACGTGACGCTCGAGGAAGCCTGCCATCGGGTGCTGCGGCATCCCGCCGTGGCCCGAAAGACTTTTCTCGTCAGCATCGGCGATCGCACTGTAGGCGGCTTGTGCTCCCGCGATCCCTTCGTCGGGCCGTGGCAAACGCCGGTTGCCGACTGCGCGGTCACCCTGATGGGCTTCAAGGAATACAGTGGAGAGGTGTTTGCGATGGGCGAGCGCTCGCCGCTCGCGCTCGTCAGCCCTGAAGCTTCGGGCCGCATGGCCGTAGGCGAGGCTCTGACGAATCTCGCGGCGGCCCCGGTCGGGGAGCTGAGACGAGTGAAACTCTCGGCAAACTGGATGGCCGCGGCGGGCCATGAGGGCGAAGACGCGGCCTTGTTCGATACTGTGCGCGCGGTCGCTCTCGATCTGTGTCCAGCGCTCGGAATAAGCATTCCGGTCGGAAAGGATTCGCTGTCGATGCGCACCGCCTGGGAGGAGGGCGGTCAATCGAGGGAGGTGATCGCACCCCTGTCTTTGATCGTCTCGGCTTTTGCTCCCTGCGAGGATGCCCGCAAGGCACTCACGCCTCAGCTCAGAACGGACTGCGGCGAGACCGAATTGATCCTCCTGGATCTCGGGCGCGGACGCAATCGCCTGGGCGGCTCGATCCTTGCACAAGTCTTCGAGCAGTGCGGCAACCAGGTGCCCGATCTGGAGGAGCCCGGACTGCTCGCGGACTTTTTCGCCGCAATACAGAGTCTGAGCCGGGATGGACTGATTCTCGCCTACCACGACCGCTCGGACGGCGGGCTGTTTGTGACCGTGTGCGAGATGGCCTTCTCCGCGCGCGTCGGTGTGACGGTGAACCTGGACATGCTCGCGTACGACGAGGCCGCCCACGACGTGGACGGAAACGAGCGACGGCCCGAGCTGATGTACGGCCGCGATTTCGGTCGCGTGCTCGCCGCGCTGTTCGCGGAGGAGCTCGGCGCGGTGATCCAGATCCGGACCTCCGATCGCCGCAAGGTGCTCGAGCGTCTCTCCAGAGTGCCGACCCAGGTGATCGGGAATCCCAATACGTGCGACGAGCTGCGTCTGGTGCGCAACGCGAGACCGCTGTTCGCGGCTCCGCGCACCGACCTCGAGCGCGCCTGGTCGGAACTGACGTTCCGGATGCAGCAGCTGCGCGACGATCCCGACTGCGCAAAGGAGGAATTCGACCGCATCCTGGATCGGGACGATCCCGGTCTCTCCGCGGTATTGACGTTCGACCCGGCCGATGACATCGCGGCACCGTTCGTCGCTAGCGGCGCATCGCCGAAAATCGCCATCCTGCGCGAGCAGGGCGTCAACGGTCAGGTCGAGATGGCTGCGGCCTTCGATCGCGCCGGGTTCGAGGCGCACGACGTTCATATGAGCGATATCGTGGCGGGGCGCGTCTCGCTCGCCGATTTCAAGGGCTTCGCCGCGGGCGGCGGCTTTTCCTACGGTGACGTGCTCGGCGCGGGTGCGGGCTGGGCGAAGGCCATCGTGTTCAACGAGCGCGCCAGAGAACAGTTCGGCGCCTTCTTCTCTCGCGGCGACACCTTCGCCCTGGGCGCGTGCAATGGCTGCCAGATGATGAGCAATCTGCGCGGCCTGATTCCCGGTGCCGCGCACTGGCCGCGCTTCGTCAGGAACCGCTCCGAACAGTTCGAGGCGCGATTCGTCATGGTGGAGGTCACGCCGAGCCCGTCGCTTTTTTTTTCCGGCATGGCGGGGAGCCGCATGGCGGTCGCCACCGCGCACGGCGAGGGCCGCGCGCTATTCGATTCCGCCGAAGCCCGGGCCGGGGCGATCGTCGCGCTTCGCTTCGTCGACAATCGTGGAGCTACGACCGAGACCTATCCCATGAATCCGAATGGCTCCCCAGACGGAACTACGGGATTTACTACTCAAGATGGACGTTTCACCGTACTGATGCCCCATCCCGAGCGGGTCTTCCGCACGGTGCAGCAGTCCTGGCATCCCGAAGGCTGGGGCGAAGACAGCCCGTGGATGCGCATGTTCCGCAACGCGCGGAAGTGGATCGGATGATCTTTACCGTTTATTCGATCTTTGCCTTCGAGCGAAGCTCCCCGACGAACTTCTGCACTTCCTGCTCCTGCATTCTCGAGAGCAACTGCGGCTTGACGGTGTCGTAAGTCGGGAATTGCATCGGGCGCACGTCGTCGAGCTGGATGACGTGCCA
>DATDGA010000382.1:0-3589 GCA_036522335.1 Burkholderiales bacterium | reverse complement strand
TGTCCATCAGCCATTCGATCGGCTCGTCGGCGATGCCCAGGTCGAGGGCGTGGACTTGCGCTCCCCAAGCGAGCTGCGCGACCCCCTCGATGAAAAAGGAGAGGCCGATAGTCGCCATGAAGAGGGTAATCTGCGGCTGGTTGACGAGCGGGCGCAGCACGACGCGCTCCGTAAAGAACGCGAGAGCCACCATCGCCGCAAGCGCGAGCGCCACGGCGAGCCAGAGCGGAGCGCCCTTCGATATGAATCCCACGGTCGAGAGGGCGGCGAAGAACACCATCGCGCCTTGGGCAAAATTGAACACGCCCGAGGCCTTGTAGATCAGCACGAAGCCGAGCGCCACGAGCGAATACATCACTCCCGCGAGCAGGCCGCCGATCAGCACTTCGAAGAAGAATTGCATGCTAGTGTGCCTCTCTCCCTGAGTGCCTCAATGCGCGACTCCCAGGTATGCGGCGATCACGTCGCTGTTGTTGCGCACCTCCTCCGGCGTGCCGTCGGCGATCTTGCGGCCGTAATCGAGCACCAACACCCGGTCCGAGAGATCCATGACCACGCTCATGTCATGCTCGATCAGGACGATGGTCGTGCCCAGCTGGTCGTTGACGTCGAGGATGAAACGGCTCATGTCCTGCTTTTCCTCGAGGTTCATTCCGGCCATCGGCTCGTCGAGCAGCAGCAGCTCCGGCTCCGCCGCGAGCGCGCGCGCGAGCTCCACGCGCTTCTGCAGGCCGTAAGGCAGCCGCCCGACCGGGGTCTTGCGGATGTGCTGGATTTCGAGAAAGTCTATGACCGTCTCGACTCTGGCGCGGTGCTCGATCTCTTCGCGCCTCGCGGCCCCCCAGTAAAGCGCCTGCTGCAGGAAGTTGGACTTCATCTTCAGGTTGCGCCCGGTCATGATGTTGTCGAGGACCGTCATGCCGCGAAACAGCGCGATGTTCTGAAAGGTCCGCGCGATGCCTTGTCGCGCGGCCTCGTGGGGATCGACGGCGCGGCGCTTGCGGCCCTTGAACGCGACGGTGCCCTGCTGCGGATGGTAGACGCCGTTGATGACATTGAGCATCGAGGACTTGCCCGCGCCGTTCGGGCCGATGATGGCGCGGATCTCGCGCTCGCGGACGTCGAATGAAACGTCCTGCAAGGCAAGCACTCCGCCGAAGGCGAGCGAGATGTCGTCGACCTCGAGGACAGCCGCTCCGATGTTCCTGCCTGCGGTCATATCGCGGAACGGGGCCGACCGGGACTCACGCCGCTTCCTTCGCCGCGGCGACATTGTAGGTCTTCGCATCCATGATTCTCAGGTCCGCAGAGACCGTTCCGGTGCGACCGTCCTCGAAGCGAATCTGCGTCTCGATGAAACAGCTGGTCTTGTCCGAGTAGAGGGCATCGATCAGCACGGCGTATTTCTCTGCAATATGGCGGCGGCGCACCTTGCGCGTGCGCGTGAGCTCGCCGTCGTCGGCGTCGAGCTCCTTCTGCAGTATGAGGAAGCGGTGGATCTGCGAGTTGCCGAGGGCGGCGTCGGCGGCAAGGTCGCGGTTCACTTTTTCCACGCAATCGCGCACCAGATCGTAGACCGCGGGCTGCGCAGCGAGGTCGGTGTAGCCGGTATAGGGCAGGCTGCGCTTTTCGGCCCAGTTGGCCACGGCCTCCATATCGAAGTTGACGAAGACGCAGACCTTGTCGCGCCCGTGCCCGAAGCACACCGCTTCCTTGATGTAGGGAAAGAACTTGAGCTTGTTCTCGATGTACTTCGGCGCGAACAAGGTGTCGTCGGCGAGCTTGCCCACGTCTTTTGCCCGGTCGATGATTTTCAAATGGCCGTCGGCGTCGAAATAACCCGCATCTCCAGTGTGGAAGAAACCCTCCGTATCGATCGCCTCGCGCGTCGCATCCGGCCGCTTGTAGTACTCCTTCATGACGCCGGGTGAGCGTACCAGCACTTCACCCGAATCGGCGATGCGCACTTCCACCCCCGGCATCGGCCTGCCCACGGTCTCGAGCTTGACCTCGCCCGAGGGGTGCATGCACACGGTGACGCAGGTCTCGGTCATACCGTAGAGCTGCTTCAGGTTGATGCCGATCGAACGGTAGAAATCGAACAGATCGGGACCGATCGCCTCGCCGCCGGTGTAGGCGACACGGAGACGCGACATGCCGAGCACGTTCTTGAGCGGCCCGTATACGAGGATTTCGCCAAGCCGGTACAGCAGCCTGTCCACAAGCGATACATCGTGCCTGCCTTCGAGGATTTTCATTCCCGCACGCCTGGCGACGTCCATGAAGAAATGGAACATCCGCCGCTTGATCCAGCTCGCATCCTCGATGCGGATCATCACCTGGGTCAGAATGTTTTCGTAGACGCGCGGCGGCCCGAAGTAGTAGGTCGGACCGATCTCGCGCAGATCGGTCATCACGGTTTCGGGGGACTCGGGGCAGTTGAGGCAGAAGCCCGCGATGTGCATCTGCGCGTAGGAATAGAGAAAATCGCCCACCCAGGCCATCGGCAGATAGCAGAGTATGTCGTCCTTCTCGGCGAAGCCGTCGAAGTCAACCAGCACCCGCGCAGTCTGGACCATCGCGGCGTGCGTCTGCGAAACGCCCTTCGGGTTTCCGGTGGTGCCCGAGGTGTAGAGAATGACCGCGATATCGGATGGCCGGCCCTTTCCGATTTCGCCGGTGAAAAATCCCGGATTGCGCTGGGCGAACTCCCGGCCGCTTGCATGAAGCTCGTCCAGCCTCATCAGGCCTGGATGCGTGTAGTGGCGCAAGCCGCGCGGATCGTCGAAATAGATGTGCGTCAAGCTCGGGCACTGCGGCAGGACTTCGAGCAATTTGTCGACCTGCTCCTGATCTTCGACGACGGCGAAGCCGATGTCCGCGTCCTGGAGCACGAACACCATTTCGGAAGCTACGGCGTCCTGGTAGAGCGGCACCTGTACGCCGCCCAGGGCCTGCGCGGCCATCATGGCCCAGTACAGGCGCGGCCGGTTGTCGCCGATCACTGCGAGCCGGTCGCCGCGCTTGAATCCCTGCGTAGCAAGGCCGCAGGCCAGCGAGCGCACCTCGTCTGCGACCTGTGCCCAGTTCCAGGTCTGCCAGATGCCCAGATCTTTTTCGCGGAACGCCGGCCTGCCGGGCCGTGCCTTCGCCTGATTCAGCAGCAGACGCGGAAAAGTATCGAGCAATTCCTTTTGCACGGAATCTCTCCTGCGGAATATCGCGGCGGTGCGATCTACGACATCCGGTAAGCCGGGAATATTACAGGAGAACGTCGCCTCAACCCGCGGGAGAACTTCCGCCTTCAGATGGGGCGGCCACGCGGCGAATCACGGATGGTCTTGCTTGCGCCGGTGCGGCGTGCGGCAGTTCCGCGCGTGGTACGCGCTTACCGGGTCGCCGATCTGCGCGTGCAGCGCCTCGAAGCGCTCGGCCGCGAGAGCATGTCGGCCCTCCAGCAGCAGGCTGTAAGCACTCGCGAACTCTCCCAGCCAGCCGAGACTGGCGTACTTGTCCTCGGCGATCAGTTCGTAGAGGCTCACGACCTGTGCACGACCGCGCACGCGCACCCGGTCGATCTCCCGTATGC
>DATDGA010000381.1:0-5274 GCA_036522335.1 Burkholderiales bacterium | reverse complement strand
CATGCGCGACGAGCCGCTGCCTTCGGATCTGCAGGAGGGCGACTATATATACCTGAGGAATGCCGGGGCCTATACCACGGCCTACGCCAGCAGCTTCAACGGCTTCCCCCTGCCTGAGGTGCGAGTGATCTGATTCCGCAGGTAGAGCGCGTCAAATGCCGCGCTCGTATTCCACGAAGGCGTAAGCGAAGCCTTCCGCTCCGCCGGACGCGTGTCGCTCGCGCGAGACCTCGCGCCAACATGAGCGGTCCAATTGCGGAAAGAAGACGTCGCCCTCGAAGTCGCGCTCGATCTCGGTGACGTGGAGCCGGTCGGCGAGCGGGAAGGCGAGCGCGTAGATCTCCGCGCCGCCGATGACGAACGCATCCTGGGGCTCGTGGACTGCCGCGAGAGCGGATTCGAGTGAATGAGCAGTGTGGCAGCCCACGCGGGTCCAATCAGGCGAGCGGGTGACTACGATGTTACTTCGTCCGGCAAGAGGCTTGCCGATCGATTCAAACGTTCGACGGCCCATGATCACCGCATGACCGAGCGTCAGCCGCCTGAAGCGCTTCAAGTCTTCCGGCAAGTGCCAGGGCATCCGGTTGCCGGAGCCGATGACGCCGTTGCGCGCCACTGCGGCAATGAGGGCGATGCGTGAGCGGCGGGTCATTCAAGGCGCACGAGGCGGGAGAGAAAGATCACAGGCGCGGAAAACTGCGGCATTATAGCGGGCCATGAAAATCGGGCTCGAATTCCCCAAGAGCTATTACCCGCGATCGTTCCTGAGCCTGCTGCTGCTCGCCTTCACGCTCGTTGCGGCTCCGCTCATCGTCGCCTTTTACAACGCCGCGGTATACGTCGAGCAGCTCGCGGGTCATAGCCAGTCCGCGGTGTCTCAGGCGGCACAAGCCTCGCGCGGCAGCCGCCTGCTGGTCGAACAGACTACGGCGCTCGAGCGCGTGGTGCGCCAGTATCTCATTCTTGACGACGTGGAACTTCTCAACGACTACGCTCGCGTAAGGGCAAACTTCAAGGCCAATACCAGCGCGTTGTCCCTGCAGCCGCTCGATGAGCTGCAGCTGAACGAGCTCAACAGCGCGATCGACAAGGAGCAGGGGCTATACGAACGGTTGCTCGGCAAACTGAAGACGGAGGCAGATAAGAAGGCGCTCGTAGAAGGTTACGTGGTGCTGTCGGAGCTGGCGCGGGACGTGCTCAATACGAGCAATGCCTTGATCGATCGGGAGGTGGAATCGATGCGACGCACCGGCGAGCGCGCACAGCGTATCCTGTGGCTTCAGCTCGCGGCGACGATACCGCTCGGCATACTGCTTGCGGTCCTGGTCACCCTTCTCATCGCCAGACCCATCCGCCAGCTCGACCAGGCCATCCGGCGTCTGGGCGCGGGCGAGTTCGACGGCGACATCCGGGTCGGTGGGCCGGCAGACCTGAAGTACCTGGGCAGCCGTCTCGATTGGCTGCGTCAGCAACTGATCGAACTGGAGCAGCAGAAGCGCCTTTTCCTGCGGCACGTCTCGCACGAGCTGAAGACACCCCTGACGGCGCTGCGCGAGGGATCCGAGTTGCTCGCCGATGGCACGGCCGGTCCACTCTCGGTGGGACAACGCGAGATCGTCGAAATCCTCCAGCAGAAGAGCGTGCAATTGCAGCAGCTGATCGAGGATCTGCTCAGCTACCACCGCGCGGAGGAGAGCGTAGGACGCCTGGAGCTGAGGCCGATTCGATTCGATCGGGTGGTGGAGCAGGTCATCGAAGATCACAGGCTCGCGGTCCAAGCCCGCAGGATGCGCGTCGAGCTACGGCTGGATCCGGTCACGCTTGAAGCCGATGAGGAAAAAATACGCGCCGTCGTGGCGAATTTGGTCTCGAACGCGATCAAATACTCCCCCGACGAGGGTATCATCTCCCTCGCGTTGCGCCGAGAGGGGGATGAAGTGGTGCTGGACGTGACAGATGCGGGTCCGGGGATTCCTCCGGAGGATCGCGATCGGATCTTCGACTGGTTCTATCAGGGCGAGCGCATGCCTCACGGGCGGGTGCTGGGCAGCGGCCTGGGCCTCGCGATTGCCAAGGAATTCGTGGTGGCTCATGGCGGTCGAATCGAGGTGCTGAGCGATCGCGAAGTCGGCGCCCATTTTCGCGTCGCGCTTCCGGCCGTGGCGCTGCGTCCCGAGCCATGATCCGGATCCTTGCAATCCTTTGCTGCATCGCGGCGCTCGCCGGGTGTGCCGCTTCTTCCAGTCCCGGTGCGTCTCCCGCAGGGCCGAGTATTTCGGTCCGCGAGACCCGCGAGAGCCGCGAATCGCGCCAGGTCATCGAGTTGATCGCTTACACCCAGAAAATCTCAACTCTGGAGGCTGATGACCAGCAACGCGAATTGAACGCTTCGACGCAGACGCTTTCCAAGGATCGCGGCGCTTACGTGCGGGTCCGGCTCGCGCTGCTGCTTGCGTTGCCCGGAACGGCGTTCAACGACGATGCCCGGGCCGCAGGCCTGCTCGAGTCGGTCGTGGGTGCGGCTCCGGAGGGTCCGATGCAAATGTTTGCCAACCTGTTTCTTGTCCAGATCGGAGAGCGGTTGCGCGAACAACGCCGCACCGCTCAGCTCAAGGAGCAGCTCGACGCGCTGAAGGCAATCGAACGCAAGATTATCGAACGCGAACAGGCGCGGCCAAAGTGAACACGATACTTCTCGTCGACGACGACCCGGACATCCTGAAGCTCATTTCGCTGCGCCTTTCCGCCGCAGGTTACAGCGTCAAGGCGGCCGACAGCGGCGAAAAGGCGCTCGCCGTGCTCGCCGCGTCGCGCCCGGAGCTCGTTATTACAGACCTCAAGATGGGCGGAATGGACGGCCTGTCGCTGTTCGACGAAATCCACAAGCAGGCGCCCACGCTGCCCGTCATCGTTCTGACCGCGCACGGCACCATACCCGACGCGGTCGCCGCCACCCGGCGCGGTGTTTTCGGCTTTCAGTCCAAGCCGTTCGACGGCAAGGTCCTGCTCGAGCAAGTGGAGCAGGCGCTGCGGCTGTCCGGAACGGGACGGGGTACGAACCAGGAATCCTGGCGGCGCGAACTGGTGACGCAGAGCCCGAAGATGGAAAACGTGCTGCACCAGGCGCGCCTCGTGGCCCAGTCGGAGGCGAGCGTGTTCATTCAAGGGGCGAGCGGTACGGGAAAGGAGCTCCTCGCGCGTGCCCTCCACCGGGCGAGCCGTCGCTCGGGGGGACCCTTCGTCGCCGTCAACTGCGCGGCCATACCGGAGAACCTGCTCGAATCGGAATTGTTCGGTCACCGTAAAGGTTCGTTCACGGGTGCGACCTACGACCACAAGGGACTCGTCCCCGCCGCCGAGGGAGGGACGCTGTTCCTGGATGAAATCGGCGATATGCCTCTGGCTCTGCAGGCGAAGGTCCTGCGAGTGCTGCAGGACCACGAGGTGCGCGCGGTCGGTGCGACGCAAGGAACGCCGGTGGACGTGCGCGTCATCTCTGCCACGCACCGCGACATCGACGCCCAGATGAAAGAAGGGCGATTTCGCGAGGATCTCTACTACCGCCTGAACGTCGTTTCCCTCGTACTGCCGCCGCTCTCCGAGCGTCGCGAGGACATCGTCCCTCTGGCGATGCACTATCTCGGAGTCACCGCCGCGCGCTACGGAAAAGAGGTGCTGGCATTTGCCCCGGAAGCGCTCCAGGCACTCCTTGCGGCGCCCTGGCCGGGCAACGTGCGGCAGCTCGTCAACGTGATCGAGCAAGTGGTGGCGCTTTGCGCGTCGGGCGTCGTGCCGGCCTCGCTGGTCCAGCAGGCCTTGAAGGAGGAGCCCGCGCAACTGGCTTCGCTCGAGGAGGCGCGGGGCGCGTTCGAGCGCGAATACCTGGTTCGCATACTGCGCATCACCGGTGGAAGCGTGACTCAGGCGGCGAAGCTCGCGCAGCGCAACCGGACCGAGTTCTACAAGTTGCTCGAGCGTCACCAACTCGAGCCCAAGATGTTCAAGCCCGAGAAGGGCTGAATTCCAACGCTCGCGCTTTCGTCGCGCTGTCGCCCCAGGGCGACAATAAAATCCCTTTCCCATCAGCCCGGTCTTCGGCTCGCTCCGGAAACCGTCGCCGACAGACGACGCACGCATCGCCACGAGCTATTCCGATTTTCGAGTAAGTCATTGAGTTGGTTCGGAAGGTCTGTGTTGGCACGGGGATTGCACATGATGGCCGAAAGTTCTGCGCCAATGCGGGAGCGACGACTGATGAAAGAGGGCTCGGGCGAATCGGGATTCATGCGGATCAAGCTCTTCACCGCCAGGGCGGCGGTATCGGCGGTGGTCCTGAGCCTCATCGTCGTCGGCGCGCTCACAGGGATGTTGCCCAGAGCGCCTTCGCAAAAGCCAAACGATCTTTCGCAAAAACCAAACCAGGCACGAGCCGCGGATTCCGTGTCCAGGTCCGTAGCGCCGAGCTGTGCCCTCTGCGGCACCATCGAATCGATCCGGACGGTCGAGGTTCGGGACGAAATTCGGGCGATCGGCGCGGCACCCGGTGGATTTACCGGCACGGCAAGCAACGCGGACAAGGGAGACACCGGGATGGCAACGACCATACTGGGAGCGGTCGGAGGCGCCTTTACCGGGACCGAGATGGACGAGAAGAAGCGTCGAGTCTACCGAGTGACGGTGCGCATGGACGACGGATCGTTTCGCACTGTCTCGCTCTCGAGCCCGCCAGCCTTCACCGTGGGCGAGAAGGTGCGCGTGGTCGAAGGCAAACTGGTGCGGGCGTGAATGGCCAGGCTCGGGTATAACAATGCCTCCTTTTTCAAAGTGAGGAGGACCAAAATGATGCCGATCTTCTACAGGAACACCGCGCGCCTTCTTGCGCTCAGCATATGCTGGCTGGGTCTGCCGACCCCGGCCGCGCAAGCCGCGCTGGTCGCGACCGATCAGGTCGAAGTCCAGCAGCAAGGCGGTCTTTCTGCGCGCGAGCGCCTGGGATCGCTCTTTGACCGGGCCGACGTTCGCGCCGAGCTGGAGCGCTACGGTGTGAGCGCGGAGGAAGCGAAGGCCCGCGTGAGCGCCTTGAGCGACGATGAAGTCGAGCGCGTAGCGGGGCGACTTGATTCGCTTCCCGCGGGCGGCAGCGGGTTCGAAACGGTCCTGGTGATCGGTTTCCTCGTCTTCATAACCCTTTTGATAACGGATATTTTGGGATTTACCAAGGTATTCAGCTTCACCCGGCCGGCCAAGTGATCCTCCCCTCTCGACTGTGCCGGT
>DATDGA010000380.1:0-4930 GCA_036522335.1 Burkholderiales bacterium | reverse complement strand
GTGCACGAAGCCGCGCACGTCGCGCAGCGAGCGCGTGATGTGACCCTTGCCCTGCATGTCCTCGGCGAAGATCAGGTCGCCCGGCCGGCAAACGAAGCGGCGGCCCTCGCTCGATTCGAGCTCGAGAATCCCCGAGGTGAGGAAGATCAGCTGGCGCCGCGGCGCGTTGTGAAAATCCTGCACGTGGCCCTCGGGGGTCTCGCGGAAGAATATCGAGCTGCACTTGAAGGTTTCCGACACGGGCCGCTCGGCGCGGCTCATCGGAACCTCGCGCACCTCGATCGCCGAGTCTCCCGAGTCCTTCGTGAATATCCTGAAGACGCGCATGCGGGTGAACCATCCATGTCCGGGTTGCCTGATGCTACTGTATATTCACCGCGCATGAACATGCTCAAGGAGATCTGAGAATGTCCGTCACAAAGACGATGCTCGGAGCGATAGTCGGCGCGCTAATCATCGGATCCCAGGCGCTCGCGCAGGAGTATCCGGCGAGGTCGATCCGCTTCATCGTGACCTACCCGCCCGGGGGCAGCGCCGACATCACTGCGCGCATCGTGCAGCCCAGGCTCTCGGAGGCCCTCGGGCAGACTATCGTCATCGAGAACCGCGGCGGCGCCGGCGGCGCGGTCGGCACCGAGGCGGCGGCCAAGAGCGCGCCCGACGGCTACACCTTCCTGTACACGCTCTCCTCGCACACGATCAACCCTTTCTTCTACAAGCTCAACTACGACGTCGAGCGCGACTTCGCCCCCGTATCGCTCGTCGTGAGCGCGCCGCAGCTCATCGCCGCGAACCCGAACGCACCGGCGAGGACTCTGCGGGAATTGGTCGCTGCGGCCAGGGAGCGCCCCGGCTTCTACGCATACGCTTCACCCGGCAGCGGCACCCCCGGCCACATCGCGGCCGAATTGCTGAAGCTCAGGACCGGAATCAACATCGTGCACGTGCCGTACAAGGGGGGCGGCCCCGCGGTCGCGGACGTGCTCGCCGGCCAGGTCCCGTTCCTCTTCCTCACCGCGTCCGCGGCGCTCTCGCAAGCGCGCGCGGGCAAGCTGCGCGCGCTTGCGGTCACGACGCGGAAGCGCACGGCTTCCGCGCCGGACATTCCCACCGTTGCCGAGGAGCTGAACCTGCCGGATTACGAGGTCGATTCCTGGCTCGCGATGTTCGCCCCCGCGAAGACGCCCGCCGCCATCGTCGCGCGCATGCAGAAGGAGGTCGCTCGCGTGGTGCACCTGCCGGAAGTGAAACAGAGACTCATCGAGCAGGGTGCGGACCCGGTGGGCAGCAGCCCGGAGGAGCTCGGCAAGGTGGTGAAAGACGAGCTCAGGCGCTGGGCAGAAGTGATCCGCGACGCGGGTATCAAGCCGGAGTAACGCTGATCAGATCGCGGCGCGGGCGGGCGCTCCCGATCCCTTGATTTGAGTGCGGTGCATCACGCGGCGCGACTTGGGATCGAAGGCGTCGCGTCTGTGCATGGTGGTGCGGTTGTCCCAGAGCACCAGATCGCGCAGCGCCCACTTGTGCTTATAGACCGCGGTGTCCACGTAGGACCAGATTCTGTCGAGCAGGCGCTCCGATTCCGCGAGCTCGAGGCCCATGATGTAGGCGTTCCTCCTGCGGCCGAGGTACAGCGCCCTGTCGCCCGACACCGGGTGCTCGATGACGATGGGGTGCGGCGTGCCCACCGAGGTGCGCGGGTCGTCCGAGGCCGCCATGCCCTTGCGCACGTAGCCGCCGGAATCGTAGGTGCCGTCGTGCTTGATATCGAGATCGCGGATGCGCTCGACGAGTTCGCGCGGCATTTTCGCGAGCGCGGCCTTCATGCTGCAGAACCAGGTGTCCCCTCCACTGCCCGGGAGCTCGAGCGAATACAGCATGGAAGCATCCGGCGGTTTGGCCGCATAGCTCATGTCGGTATGCCAGGCGGCGTCGCCATCGCCGAGCGCGCCGATCGGCTCGCCCTTCTCGTCGAGCACGTTGGACACGACGTAGATGTCGGGATAGCCGGGAGGAGATTTGCGGCCTGCGCCCTGGTTCGGCGGCGGATCGAGCGCGCCGAAATTTCTCGAAAACGCGAGGAGATCGTCGTCCGTCATGTCCTGGTTGCGGAATACGAGAACGTCGTGCCGGTACCAGGCTTTCTTGATAGCTAAGATCTGGGCCTCGCTCGCGGCCGCGAGATCCACGCCCCGCATCTCCGCGCCGACGGTTCCCGTGGGAACGACCTCGACTTCGAACGCAACGGACATGACGAGTCTCCTGGAATTACAATCGGGCGACGGTCACTCTAGCGCAGGTCCATCATCCGTTCAATGCGCGGTGCAACACGGAAAGGGACGGTCGCCGCGCGTGGATGAAAAGGCCCGACTGGATCTGCCCCGTTTATTTCTTTCGTTACCAAAGGAGCCATCATGAAGAGAACAGCATCGGCCGTCTGGAAGGGCGGCCTCAAGGACGGCAAGGGCACGATCTCGACCGAGAGCGGCGTTCTTTCCAACTCGCAGTATGGATTCGCGGCGCGTTTCGAGACCGGACCGGGGACGAATCCCGAGGAGTTGCTCGGTGCCGCGCACGCGGGCTGTTTCTCGATGGCGCTGTCGGCGCAGCTGGGCGAGGCGAAAATGACGGCGGAAAGCATCCACACCATCGCGACGGTCACGCTGGACAAGGTCGAAGGCGGATTCGCGATCACCGCCGTCCACCTCGACCTGACCGCGAAGATACCGGGCGCGGATCGCCAGGCTTTCGAGACGGCCGCGAACAAGGCAAAGACCGGATGTCCGCTCTCCAAGGTGCTGAACGCGAAGATCACCCTGGACGCGAAACTGCAAGCGTGAATCAGACTCGCAGCGGCCGGAATCCGAATCCGGTCCTGGTTTTTCTCGTCCTGACGCTCGCGCTCGCCCTGCCGGCGGCGGCAGCCGAGCCCGCGGCGGGGCGCTACACCGCCGTCCCTGCGAGCGCCGACGGCATCGGCAAAATCTACTTGGGCCGCGAGATCGCGCGGGTCATGAGCTTCCACGGCGCTGACTGGCTGGAACGCCCCGAACGCGCCGACGAGGAACGGCCGGAGCTGCTGCTCTCCGCGCTCAACCTCGAGCCCGGCATGACGGTCGCCGACATCGGCGCGGGCACCGGCTACTACTCCTGGCGCATTGCGCAGCGCGTCGGCGCGGGCGGAACGGTGTACGCAGTGGACATCCAGCCCGAGATGATCGAGCTCCTCGAGCGTCAGATGTCGCGGCGCGGCACACGCAACGTGAAAGCGGTGCTCGGCACGCCGACCGATCCGGGGCTGCCGCCTTCCAGCATCGACCTCGCGCTGATGGTGGACGTCTATCACGAGCTCGAGTATCCGTACGAGATGCTCGCCGCCGTCGTGCGCGCGCTCAAGCCGGGCGGGCGGCTCGCGTTCGTCGAGTTCAGGGCCGGCGATCCGTCCGTGCCGATCAAGGCGCTACACACCATGAGCGAAGCGCAGGTGCGCAGGGAAGCCGCCGCGCACGCGCTGGAGTGGGTGAAGACCGCGCGCGACCTGCCGTGGCAGAACGCCGTGGTGTTTCGCAAGAAGGAAATCTCCGAAGCCTTGCCGCGACACTGACACCTCCCCCCGGAGGGCGCGGTGTTGCGAAGTGAGTGAACGACAACCTCCTCAGGATCCCGCATGCCTGCTCGCCTGCCCGCACGGATCGGCGAGCAAGCCAGTGGGTTCTTGCCCACTTACCTGTGAGTGGGCAGAAACCCCGGGCCTTAAAAATTTGTGGACGACTCCGCGCAAACATCTTGCTAGACTCAAATTCAATGCGAGCCTGCCCGGAGAGGCAGGCCAAAAGGAGTCCAAGGTGCGCATCTCTTCATTGGAGGCTCTCAACTCATTCCAGATCACGGCGCGTCCGCTGGGGGACGCACCCTGAAGCTCCGCGGCACGCGCCGCGGTATCGCAACTCTCACCTAAGGAGGGGAAACCAAGATGTGCATACTATGCGTTCAAGGAAAACCGCAAGACCATAGCGGATCGCCAACCGGTTCACAGCTCGGGCGGCGCGATTTCCTGAAGACCGCAGCCGCGACCGGGGTCGCCGCTACGGGTCTCAATCTGTTCACGGCGCGACCGGCTTCGGCGAACGACGGGGACGCACCGGAGGACAGCGGCCGGCGCGGCCGACGTTACATCATCCGCGGCGGTCACGTTATGACGATGGACCCTGCACTCGGCAACCAAGGCGACTTCGTCACTGCCGACGTGCTAGTGGAGGGCAAGAAGATCGTCGCCGTCGGGCCGAACCTGCGCGCAGGCGACGCCGATGAGATCGACGCGCGCGGCAAGATCGTCATGCCGGGCTTCATCGACACGCACCACCACCAGTTCGAGACGGCGCTGCGCAGCTTCCTCGCCAACGGCCTGCTGATCAACGACGGCTCGGGCGGGCCAAGCGCGGATCCCAACTATTTCGTATACATTCTCCTCACGTTCGCGCCCGTGTACCGTCCGGAGGACGTGTACATCAGCGAGCTGTTCGGAGGCTTGAGCCAGCTCGACGACGGCGTCACGACGGTGCACGACGTTTCGCAGATCCATCACTCGCCCAAGCACTCGGACGCCGCCATCCGGGCGCTGTTCGATACCGGGCGCCGCGCCGCCTTCGGGTTTTTCGAGAGCGCGGGTAACGTCTTCACCGGCAGCAATCCCGGCAACCAATATCCGGGCGACGCTCCCCGCATCAAGAAGCAGTGGTTCTCCTCGAGCGACCAGCTGGTCCACATGCTCATGGGCGGCGAGGTCTACCTTCCAAACTACGAGAAGGCCTGGAAGATCGGGCGCCAGCTCGGCCTGCAGGTCGCGGCGCACATCCTCTCGCCGTTCAGCATTCGCCCCACGCTGGACCTGCTCGCCCAAAACCAGGGCGGCGACAGCCATACGCGGGGA
>DATDGA010000379.1:0-6515 GCA_036522335.1 Burkholderiales bacterium | reverse complement strand
GAGCAGGTCGAGCGCGCGGACGTGCTGGAAGAAAACGAGAAGGTGCAGGCCGAGGGCAAGAAGCCGGCGACCTACAGCTACATGCTGCTCGGCATCACCAAGGCATCGCTGTCGACCGACTCGTTCATTTCGGCCGCCTCGTTCCAGGAAACGACGCGCGTGCTCACCGAAGCGGCGATCATGGGCAAGAAGGACGACTTGCGCGGACTCAAGGAAAACGTGATCGTCGGCCGGCTCATTCCGGCGGGAACCGGCATGGCGTACCACAACGCGCGCAAGAACGCGCCGCCGGCAACGCTCTTCGAGGAGGGCACGCCTGCCGCCGAAGCCGAAGCAGCCCAGACGGCGGAGAACGCCTGAAGTTCTTGTCGGTGCATGAAAAAAGGCCGTGCAAGCGGCCTTTTTTTGGAGGCGCGCGCTGACGGGGCGCGCACGCAGGGCACGGCGGCCTATTGCTTTAACGATTGGATGCGCTGGCGCAGCAGCTCGGCGAACTGATCGCTCGGGATGGGCTTGCTGAAAAAGAAGCCCTGCATCTCGTCGCAGTTGTGGTCGTGAAGGAAGGTCTGCTGCTCGATCGTCTCGACTCCTTCGGCGACGACGGTGAGATTGAGGCTCTTGCCCATGGCGATGATCGCCTCGGTGAGCGCTCTGTCCTCGGGGTCCTGAGGCAGGTCGCGGATGAACGAGCGGTCCACCTTGAGCGTGTCGATGGGAAAACGCTTGAGGTGGGTGAGCGACGAGTAGCCGACGCCAAAATCGTCGATGGCGAGCCGCACGCCCATCTTCTTGAGTTCGGCGAGCACTTTCCCTGCCCGCTCGGCGTTCTGGATCACCATGCTTTCGGTGAGTTCCAGCTCCAGCAGTTGCGGTTGCATCCCGCTGTTCTCCAGCGCGGCCGCGATATCCTTGACGAGATCTTCATCGGCAAACTGGCGCGCCGAGAGATTGACCGCCATGGATAGGGGCGGCAGTCCCTCCCGCTGCCAGGCGATGTTCTGGGCGCAGGCGGTGTTGAGCACCCATTTTCCGATCGGCACGATGAGCCCGGTTTCCTCGGCAAGCGGAATGAACTGCATGGGCGGCACCATGCCGATGTCGGGATGCTGCCAGCGCACCAGCGCCTCGACGCCCGTGATCCGCTTCGTGTGAAGGTCGAGCTTGGCCTGGTAGTGCAGGAAAAACTCGTTGCGCTCGAGGCCGCGCCGCAAGCTCGTCTCCAGCGCGAGCTTCTCGAAAGAGTGGACGTTGATATCCTCGGAGTAGAACTTGTAGTTGTTCTTTCCGTCCTCTTTGGCACGGTACATGGCGATGTCGGCGTTCTTCATCAACGATTGCTCGTCGCGGGCTTCAGCTGGGTACATGCAGATGCCGATGCTCGCCGTCACCAGGCACTCCTGTCCCTGGATGAACATCGGCTTGACGAGCGCGGAAAGAACCTTGCGCGCCACCGCCGCGACCTGCCTCGCCTCGCCCACCTCCTGGACCAGCACCACGAACTCGTCGCCGCCCAGGCGGGCGACGACGTCGCTTGAGCGCACGGTCTGGGCAAGCCGCGTCCCCATTTCCTGCAGCAGCTTGTCCCCCGCCTCGTGGCCGAGCGTGTCGTTGATGATCTTGAAGCGGTCCAGGTCGATGAACAGCACCGCGAAGTTGCGGTGATAGCGGCGCGCGTTCTCGATCGCGAGGCTCAACACCTCGCTGAACATGGCCCGGTTCGGCAGCGAGGTCAGCGCGTCGTGATTGGCGAGGAACTGGATGTGCTCCTCGTCGTGTTTGCGCTCGGTGATGTCCTTGCCGACCCCGCGATAGCCCTTGAAGACGCCGGATGAATCGAATACAGGCTCGCCGCTGATGCTGATCCAGATCTTCTTGCCGGATTCGTCCAGCCTGCACAGCTCCATGTCGCGGAACAGCTGGTGCGCCTCCAGCAGCGCGATATGCTCGGCCCACGCGTCGGCGGTCATGTTGATGTAGTTCTGCTCCCAGCGCTTCTTGCCGATGGTGGTGAAGCTGCGCACGTTGACCCGCGTCGAGCCGGTCCCGGACATCGACGTGAAGCGAAACTGCTCGTCCTGCTCCCAGTACATGTCGGACGAAAGCCCGGTCAGGCCGCGGAAGCGCTCCTCGCTCTCGCGCAGCGCCGTATCGGCGGCAATGCGTGCGCTGACGTCCCGCGAGATGGCGGCAATAACGTAAGCGTCTCCGGAGCGCAGCACGTGCCGCGTCGATTCGAACGGAAACGTGGAGCCATCTTTGCAGCGGTAGTGGCTGCGCATGCCATGGGTGTGGGAAGGGTTCGCGATGAATTCGTCATAGGCGCGCTCCAGGTCCGCCCGGCTCGCGGGAAGGACGTCCTGGGGTCCCATGTGCAACAATTCTTCCCTCGTATAGCCCAACAGCTTGCACGCAGTATCGTTCACGTCGACGAAGCGCATTGTCGCGCGATCGATGAGCACGATCATGTCGGCCGAGTTGTCCATGGCGACCCGGAACCGGCGCAGCGCCTCCTCGGCCGCAAGACGCTCGGTTATGTCCCGCGCGATGGAAACAATGACGTGCCCTTCCCCGGTGCGCACCGCGCGGGGATACGCCTCGATCGAAAGCAGCGACTTGTCCTTGCGGCGGTATTCGCCTCTCACCGAGGGCGCGCTCAGCTCGCCGGCGATCATTCGCTCGTAGAGTCGAGAGAGTTCCTCGCGGGTGGTCGAGAAAATGTCGGGCGGCCCCATCGTCAGCAGCTCCTCCCGGCTATAGCCGAGCGCCCGGCAGGCCGCGTCGTTGACGTCGACATAGCGGATACTGACGGGGTCGATGAGAAGCATCAGGTCCGCCGAGGCGTCCATCGCGGCGCGAAACCGGCGCTGCTCTTCCTCCGCGCGCTTGCGCTCCAAAAACTGGCCGATCTGGCTGCCGATCACGAGTATCGCCTTCAGCAGTCGCTCATCCGTCTCGCGGACTTCACGGCTGTTGAAAGCAAGCACGCCGATCACTTTTCCTTCCGATCTGACCGGAAAAACGAATCCTCCACGTACGCCGAGATCCACCGAAAAAGCAGCCCGCTGCGCGCGAGAGTCTTTGGTGACATCCGCAACCCACAGTGGCTGTCCCGACTGCCATACCCGGCCCATCAATCCGACACCCGGCTTGTAGACAATTCCGTGCGAGCGCTCGATGAATTCCTGGATTGCCGGCTCCTGCACGCCCCAGGACTCGCCGAAACGCAGCACGCCGGCTTCGCTGTCCAGGCGGAAGTATCGACCGCATTCCCAGCCCTCCGCTTCACATATGGCGCGGATCACCGCAGTCATCGCCGCCGTGGCGCTCTCGGCGTCGGCGATCCATTGCGCCACCGAGTGTTCCAGGCTTTGTAACGCCTCCGCGCGCTTGCTTGAAGTGATGTCTTTGGCAAAGCCCCGGTAACCGTGGAATCGTCCCTTTTCGTCGTAGACCGGCTGACCGCTGGTGCTGATGTAGTGCACCTCGCCTTTTGAATCGACCCGCGAGAAGACAAGATCGGCAAAGGACCGCCTCGCTTTCAAGTCGGCCTTGTGCTTGGCCCAACTTCCGCCATCGCCTGAAGGAGTGGCGTTACCCTCCCATCGAGTCTTGCCCAGGTAATCATTCGGATCAATCCCCGCCCGCTTCAAGGTGCTGCCTGTGATCAGAGTGAAACGGTAGTCTTCGTCCTGCTCCCAGTACCATTCGGACGAGAGGTCGATGAGGCCTTGAAAACGCTCCTCGGACCGCCGCAGCGCCTCGCGCAGGTCCTGCGGCTTCTTTGGATTCTTCCCGGCGTCCATTCAGCACTTCCCTTTATCGGGGTGCACGGACCATGGTAACTCTAGGCGAAAAATCTAGGCGAAAATCTAGGCGAAAAATCTAGGCGAAAAAGCGGTCCACATCTCAGGGAAACACCTTCGCGGGATCGATTCACAGCGCGTTCAGGCCCTGGTCCGTTGGCGCTCCCCGGACGCATCGGCGCTGCCCGCGGGACGCGCACGGAGGTATTGCGGCGGCATGTGCGGGGTCGCGCCGAGTTCGAGTGCGGCGTGCCAAGCCCAGCGCGGATCCCACAGAAAACCCCGCGCGAGCGCGACCATGTCGGCCTTGCCCTCCACGATGATTTTTTCCGCTTGCCTAGCCTCGGTGATCATGCCGATCGCGATCGCATTGATGCCTACATCCCGGCGGATGCGCTCGGCGAACGGCACCTGATAGCCGGGCGCGACCGGGATGACCTGGTTCTTCATCAGGCCGCCGCTCGAACAATCAATCCAATCACAGCCGCGCCTCTTCAGTTCGCGGGCGAAGGCGACGGTTTGCTCGATATCCCAGCCGCCTTCCACCCAATCGGTGCATGAAACGCGAACCCCGAGCGGCTTGTGGCCGGGCCACGCCGCGCGCACCGCGGCAAAGACCTCCAGCGGGAAGCGCATTCTGTTATCGAGCGTCCCGCCGTACTCGTCGTCGCGTCGGTTGGAGAGCGGCGACAGGAATTCATGCATCAGGTAGCCGTGGGCCGAATGCAGCTCGATCGCGTCGAAACCGAGTCGCTCGGCGCGACGCGTCGAGTCGGCGAATTTCGCGACGAGCGCCTCGATCTCGGCACGGGAGAGCGCTCTCGGCACCCGCTCGCCTTCGGCAGTCGGGATCGCCGACGGGGCGACCGGCTGCCATCCCCCTTCAGCAGGCGGGATGGTCTTTCTCGCGTCCCAGGGCGCGGCGGTTGAAGCCTTTCTGCCCGCGTGCGCAAGCTGAATCGCGAGTTTCGCCTGTCCATGGGTGCGGCAGTGCGCGACGACGCGACCGAGCGCCGTCTCATTCGCATCGGAGTAGAGCCCCGAACAGCCCGGCGTGATGCGGCCGATGGGCTCCACATCGGTCATCTCGAAGCACAGCAGCGCCGCCCCCGAATTGGCGAGCATACCCAGGTGCGCAAGATGCCAGTCGGTCATGCATCCGTCGACCGCTGAGTACTGGCACATGGGCGACACCATGATGCGGTTCTCGAGCGCGAGCTCGCGCAGCTTAATCGGCTGAAACAGCGCGCTGGTCATCGGCAGGATCCGTCGGAGGAGGCCCTCAAAAAGTTGCCCAATGCTACCCGGAATCGACAGGCAGCATCCGTCCGCGGGAGGCCTGGCAAACCGGGTCACTCGCGCGGGGACTCGCTGGCTCAACCGACGCATCCCCAAGAGAGCGAGATAGCGAGATAAGTTGTTGACCATTGACCTCTTTTCCCGCTAAAATCCCGCCTCTTCGAACTGCGCGGGGCGGCCGTTTTTCGCAGACGGGCCGTCCCGGTCTTTTTTGGAACGCTAGATAATGCCGACAATCAGCCAGTTGGTGCGTAACGGCCGGACACGCTTGCCTGCCAAGAGCAAGGTCCCTGCGCTCGCCGGCTCACCGCAGAAGCGCGGCGTGTGCACGCGCGTGTACACGACCACACCCAAGAAACCGAACTCGGCGCTGCGCAAGGTCGCAAAAGTGCGCCTGACCAACGGCTTCGAGGTGATCAGCTATATCGGCGGCGAAGGGCACAACTTGCAGGAGCACTCGGTGGTGCTGATCCGCGGTGGTCGCGTGAAGGACCTCCCCGGCGTGCGCTACCACATCGTGCGCGGCAGCCTCGACACCCAGGGCGTCAAGGACCGCAAGCAAGGGCGCTCGAAGTACGGCGCCAAGAAACCCAAAGCCGCGTAAATCCGATTTAAAGGTTTTCCATGCCACGTCGCAGAGAAATTCCCAAACGCGAGATCCTGCCGGATCCAAAGTACGGCAATGCCGATGTCGCGAAGTTCGTCAACGTGCTGATGACGCGCGGCAAGAAGTCGATCGCCGAGCACATCGTCTACGACGCCTTCGACACGATCAAGTCGAAGTCCGGCAAGGACCCGCTCGAGGTGTTCAGCCAGGCGGTGCAGAACGTCAAGCCCATGGTCGAAGTGAAGAGCCGCCGCGTCGGCGGCGCCAATTACCAGGTGCCGGTGGAAGTGCGCCCGGTGCGCCGTGCGGCGCTGTCGATGCGCTGGATTCGCGAGGCGGCGCAAAAACGCGGCGAGAAATCGATGGACGCGCGCCTCGCGGGCGAGTTGATGGAAGCGGCCGAAGGCCGCGGCGGCGCCATGAAGAGGCGCGAGGAAGTGCACCGCATGGCCGAAGCCAACAAGGCGTTCGCGCACTACCGATTCTGATCGAGTCTCGAAGGTGATGATTACCGTGTCTCGCAAGACCCCCATCGACCGTTACCGCAATATCGGCATCAGCGCGCACATCGATGCGGGCAAGACCACGACCACGGAACGCATCCTGTTCTACACCGGCGTCTCGCACAAAATGGGCGAGGTGCACGACGGCGCCACGGTGATGGACTGGATGGAACAGGAGCGCGAGCGCGGGATCACGATCACGTCGGCGGCAACGACTGCTTCCTGGAAGCGTTTCGACAAGACCTGCCGCATCAATATCATTGATACGCCCGGCCACGTGGATTTCACAGTCGAAGTGGAGCG
>DATDGA010000378.1:0-10306 GCA_036522335.1 Burkholderiales bacterium | reverse complement strand
GGCGGTGCTCGCGGTTGCGGTGGTGGCCAGGCCCGACCCCAAGTGGGGCGAGACGCCTTGCGCATTCGTCGAGGTGAAGCCGGGAGCGACGGTCACGGTAAAGGACATCATCGAGCACTGTCGTGCGAACCTCGCGCGTTTCAAGGTGCCGCGACACGTGGTGTTCGGCGCGTTGCCGAAAACTTCCACCGGGAAGATCCAGAAATTCATGCTAAGGCAGCAGGCAAAGTCCGCGCAGGCGATCGAGTAGGGGAGGCGACTGTGAACGCACCGGCGAAAAGCGAAGTCGAAGCGCCCTACGTCCTGCGCGAGGACGCGGACGGCGTCGTCACGCTCACGCTGAATCGTGGCGACCGGATGAATCCATTGTCGATCGCGATGCTCTCCGCCCTTCAGGCCGAGCTCGATCGGGTTGCGCGGGACCGGGCGGCGCGAGTCGTGGTCCTCGCCGGCGCGGGAAAACATTTCTGCGCCGGCCATGACCTGCGCGAAATGCGTGCGCATCCGGACAAGGCCTGGCAAAAGGCCTTGTTCGACCAATGCAGCGCGATGATGCTGGCACTCACGCGCCTGCCCCAGCCGGTGATCGCCCGAGTGCAGGGCGTCGCCGTGGCGGCCGGCTGCCAGCTCGTATCGATGTGCGATCTGGCGGTCGCGAGCGACGTCGCGCAGTTCGCCCTGCCCGGGATCAAGAGCGGGATCTTCTGCACCACGCCGGGGGTCGGCGTTGCGCGCAATCTCGCCCGGAAGCACGCGCTCGAAATGCTTCTCACCGGCGATCTGATCGACGCGAAAACGGCACTCTCCTGGGGGTTGGTCAACCGCGTCGCGCCGCTCGCCGGCCTCGACGCCGAGGTGGGCAAGCTCGCGGAGAAGATCGTCGCGCACAGCGGCGCCGTGACGGCCATGGGCAAACAGTTCTTCTACGATCAGGTGGACCGGGGGCTCGCGGACGCCTACGGCCTCGCTTCCGAAGGCATGGCTTGCAACATGATGCTCGAGGACGCGGCGGAAGGCATCGACGCGTTCATCGGCAAGCGCAAGCCCGACTGGAAAGAAAAATAGTCCGCAGCGTCCGATGAGAGACGACATCATTCTCGAGACCCGCGATCTCACGAAGGAGTTCAAGGGCTTCGTCGCCGTCAACGGGGTGAACCTCAAGGTGCGCCGCGGCACGATCCACGCGCTGATCGGCCCCAACGGCGCGGGCAAGACCACCTGCTTCAACCTGCTCACCCAGTTCCTCGAGCCGACGCGCGGGCAGATCTTCTACAAGGGGCGCGACATCACAGGCTCTAATCCCGCGTCGGTCGCGCGCATGGGGATGGCGCGCTCGTTCCAGATTTCCGCGGTGTTCCCGCACTTGACGGTGCTCGAAAACGTGCGCATTGCGCTCCAGCGCAAGCGCGGCGGCTCGTTCGACTTCTGGCGCCGGGAGCGGGTCCTGGACGAATTGAACGGGCGCGCGCACGAGCTGATCGAGGCGGTAGGGCTCGCCGCCTACGAGCGCAGCATCGCGGTCGAGCTTCCGTACGGTCGCAAGCGCGCGCTCGAGATCGCGACCACGCTCGCCCTCGACCCGGAGATGATGTTGCTCGACGAGCCGACCGCGGGCATGAGCCACGAGGACGTGAAGCGCATTGCCGAGCTGGTGAAACACGTCGCGGCGAACCGCACGGTGCTCATGGTCGAGCACAATCTGGGCGTCGTGGAGAATCTTTCGGACCACATTACCGTACTCGCGCGCGGAGAGGTGCTCGCAGAAGGGAACTACGCGTCCGTGTCCAAAAACCCCGCCGTCGTCACCGCCTATCTGGGGACCGAGCATGCCTGAGGCGCCCATGCTCGCGGTGAACGGACTGCACGCCTGGTACGGCGAGTCGCACATCCTGCACGGGGTGGACTTCGAGGTGCGCCGCGGCGAGGTGGTCACGCTCCTCGGGCGCAACGGCGTGGGCAAGACCACGACGCTGAAGTCCATCATGGGCATGGTCGGGGGGCGGCAGGGATCGGTCCGGTTCGAAGGCGCAGAGACGATCGCGCTCGCCTCCGATCGCATCGCCCGCCTCGGCGTGGTTTTCTGTCCTGAGGAGCGCGGCATCTTTGCCAGCCTCAATGTCCGTGAAAATCTGCTGCTTCCGCCGACGATTCGCCCCGGCGGACTGAGTCTTGAGCAGGTTTTCGAGTTATTCCCCAATCTCAAGGAGCGCCTATCGAGCCAGGGGACGAAGCTCTCCGGGGGCGAGCAGCAGATGCTCGCCATTGGCCGCATACTGCGTACGGGTGCGCGGCTGCTTCTGCTCGATGAGCCTACCGAAGGGCTCGCACCGGTCATCGTGCAGCAGATCGGGCACACCATCGCACGCCTCAAGGCGGAGGGGTTTACCATCCTCCTGGTCGAGCAGAACTTCCGATTCGCCGCGCGCGTCGCCGACCGCCATTGCGTCATGGAAAACGGCCGGGTGGTGGACATGATCCCGAATGCCGAGCTAGAGTCCAACCTCGGAAAGATTCACGAATACTTGGGCGTATAGCCCTGCTGAATCCGTTCAACCCAAAGAGAAGAGGAGCCACCATGTTCTGCAAACGCATCCCACTCGGCGCCGCGTCGATTGCGCTCGCCGCCGCTTTCGCGACATCGCTCGCGCAGGCGCAGATTTCCGAGGGCGTCGTCAAGATCGGCGTATTGACCGACATGTCGAGCCTGTACGCGGACATAACCGGACCGGGCTCCGTAGTGGCGGCGCGCATGGCGATCGAGGATTTCGGAGCCGCAAAGAAGGGCATGAAGGTGGAGCTGCTTTCCGCCGACCATCTGAACAAGCCCGACGTCGGCTCGGGCATCGCGCGCCAGTGGTACGACGTCGACAAGGTGGACGTGATCGTCGACGTGCCGACGTCGTCGATCGCTCTCGCGATCAACCAGATTACGCGCGAGAAGGGCAAGGCCTTCCTCGTGTCCGGCGCGGCGACATCCGATCTGACGGGCAAGGCGTGCTCGCCCAACACCATCCACTGGACCTACGACACCTGGATGCTCGCCAACGGCACGGGCAACGCGATCGTGAAGACGGGCGGCGACAGCTGGTACTTCATCACCGCGGACTATGCCTTCGGACTTGCGCTCGAGCGCGACACCGAAGCGGTGGTGCTGAAGAACGGCGGCAAGGTGCTCGGCAAGGTCCGTCATCCGCTCAATGCCCAGGACTTCTCCTCGTTCCTGCTCCAGGCGCAGGCGTCCAAGGCGAAGATTATCGGCCTCGCCAACGCCGGCGGCGACACCACCAACTCGATCAAACAGGCGGCCGAGTTCGGTATCGTCAAAGGCGGACAGAGCCTCGCCGGCATGCTGGTGTTCATCAGCGATATCCACGGCTTGGGTCTCGACAAGGCGCAGGGGCTGATTTTCACCGAAACCTTCTACTGGGACCTGAACGATCAGACCCGCGCCTTCGCCAAGCGCTTCGCCGCCGCCAACAACGGCAAGTATCCGACCATGGTCCAGGCGGGCGTGTACTCGGCGATAACGCACTACCTCAAGGCGGTCGAGGCCGGCAAGACCGACGACGGCACCAAGGTGATCGCCAAGATGAAGGAACTGCCCACCGACGATCCGCTGTTCGGCAAGGGCACGGTGCGCGCCGACGGCCGGAAGCTTCATCCCGCCTACCTTGTCGAGGTGAAGAAGCCTTCGGAGTCCAAGGGACCGTACGACTATTACAAGATCCGCGCGACCATTCCTGTGGACCAGGCGTTCAGGCCGATGAGCGAAGGCGGGTGCTCGCTGGTCAAGTGACGCTGAAGCGGACGCGACAAAACGCCGCTTCAGCTCCGCGCGATGGAACGGACGGCGAAAGTATGACGCCGCCGTTCATCGCGCGGGCCGCACACTGACCGATCGTGGAAATCTTCGGCGTCGCCACGCAGGCGCTCTTCGGGCAGCTCCTGATCGGGCTGATCAACGGGTCGTTCTACGCGCTGCTCTCGCTCGGGCTCGCGGTGATTTTTGGGCTGCTGAACATCATCAACTTCACCCACGGTGCCCAGTACATGATGGGCGCGTTCTGCGCCTACTTTCTGCTGACCAAACTCGGCATCGGCTATTGGTGGGCGCTCGCGATCGTGCCGCTCGCCGTGGGATTCGTCGGCATGGTCATCGAACGGTTGATGCTCTCCAAGCTTTACCAGCTCGACCACCTGTACGGGCTGCTGCTCACCTTCGGCCTGGCTCTCATCATCCAGGGCTTGTTCCGGCACGCGTACGGCACCTCGGGAGAACCCTACGCCGTCCCGCAAGAGCTTTCCGGCGGGCGCAACCTCGGCTTCATGTTCCTGCCGAACTACCGCGCCTGGGTGATCGTCGCCTCGCTGGTGGTGTGTCTCGCGACGTGGTTCGTGATCGAGAAGACCAAGCTCGGCTCGTACCTGCGCGCGGCGACCGAGAACCCCGCGCTGGTTCAGGCGTTTGGCATCAACGTTCCGCGGATGATCACGCTTACCTACGGCTTCGGAGTCGCGCTCGCCGCGTTCGCCGGTGTGATGGCCGCGCCGATCTATCAGGTGAATCCGCTGATGGGCGCGGATCTTATCATCGTGGTGTTCGCGGTGGTGGTGATCGGAGGCATGGGCTCGATCATGGGCTCGATCGTGACCGGCTTCGCGCTCGGGCTGATCGAGGGTCTGACCAAGGTGTTCTATCCCGAGGCGTCGAACACGGTGATTTTCATCATCATGGCGATCGTGCTGATGATCAAGCCGGCGGGTCTGTTCGGCACGCAGCGATGAGGGGACCCAAGGTCATGTCTGCCGTCCGCGAGCTCGGAGCCGCCGCCGTGCAAGGCGCGAACAACGCCCTCGCTCATCAGCGCATCGCCACCGCCGCGATGATCGCATTCTTCGCGCTCGCGCCGCTGGTTGCCTACCCGGTGTTCCTCATGAAGGTGATGTGCTTCGCGCTTTTCGCCTGTGCCTTCAACCTCTTGATCGGCTACGGCGGTCTCCTGTCCTTCGGGCACGCAATGTTTCTCGGCACGGCCGGGTACGCCTGTGCGCACGCGGCCAAGGTGTGGGGTTTTCCGCCCGAGTTCGCGATCCTCTTCGGGACCGCGGCCTCGGCGTTGCTCGGCCTAGTGACGGGGCTCCTCGCCATCCGACGCCAGGGCATCTACTTTGCGATGATCACGCTCGCGCTCGCGCAGATGGTGTATTTTTTCTATCTTCAGGCGCCGTTTACCGGCGGGGAGGACGGCATCCAGGCCGTGCCGCGCGGCAAGCTCTTCGGCGTGCTCGATCTGAAGAATGTGTGGGCGATGTATTCGCTGGTGTTCGCGGTGTTCGTCGGTGGCTTCATTCTCATCTACCGCACCGTGCATTCGCCGTTCGGGCAGGTGCTCAAGGCAATCCGCGAGAACGAGCCGCGCGCGCTCTCGCTCGGCTACGACGTGAACCGCTACAAGCTGCTCGCTTACGTGCTTTCGGCGACGCTCGCGGGTCTCGCGGGCGCGACCAAGGTGCTGGTGTTCGAGCTCGCTTCGCTCACCGACGTGCACTGGACCATGTCGGGCGAAGTGGTGCTGATGACGCTGCTCGGGGGCCTGGGGACGGTGTTCGGGCCCGTGGTCGGCGCCCTGATCATCATCTCGATGGAGAACTACCTCGCCCAGCTCGGCTCTTGGGTGACGGTGACGCAGGGCGTGATTTTCGTGATCTGCGTGCTGACCTTCCGCAGAGGCGTCGTCGGCGAGCTGGGCAGGCTGATCGGGAAGCCGCTCTAGCCGCTAGATGATCTTTTTCACGGCGAGCCGATCGAGTTCCTCGCCGCGCATCCCGAGCAGCTCGCCCAGCACCTCGCGCGTGTGCTGGCCGAGCAGCGGCGGCGGAACATTGTATTCCACCGGCGTTTCGGAGAAGCGCATCGGGCTGGCGACGCCCGCGAGCGTACCCGAGAGAGGATGCGGCATCCCGATCTTCAGCCCGCGGTGCGCGACCTGCGGGCTCTCGAACACCTCCTTGTAGTTGTTGATCGGGCCGCAAGGCACGTTCGCCGCTTCGAGGCGCTCTATCCAGTCCTTGCTCGCGCGCCGCTTCATGATGTCCCGGACGAGAGGGATGAGCACTTCCCGGTTGCGGATGCGGTCGGGCATGGTGCGAAAACGCGCATCGCCCATAAGTTCCGGCCGCCCGGCCGCGCGGCAGAAGCTCGCCCACTGGCTGTCGTTGCCGGCGGCGAGAATCACGTGGCCGTCCGCAGTGGCAAAAACCTCGTACGGAAGCAGATTGGCGTGCGCGTTGCCGTAGCGCTTCGGCACGGCCCCGGAGGTGAAGTAATTGAAGATCTGGTTCGCGCCGAAGGCGACGATGGTGTCCAGGAGCGCCACGTCGATGTACTGGCCGGAGCCGGTGCGCTCGCGGTGGGCGATCGCCGCGGTGATGGCGAGGCTCGCATACATGCCCGCGAGCACGTCGGTGACCGCGATCCCGACCTTCTGCGGCCCGCCGCCGGGCAGGTCGTCGCGTTCGCCGGTGATGCTCATCAGGCCGCCCATGCCCTGGAAGATGAAATCGTAGCCCGGCCGCTGCGCATACGGGCCGCTCTGGCCGAAACCGGTGACGGAGCAATAGACGATCCCCGGATTGATTTTTTTCAGGTCGTCGTACGCGAGCCCGTATTTCGCGAGACCGCCGACCTTGTAGTTTTCGATCAGCACGTCGCTCTTCGCCGCGAGCCCGCGCGCGATGCGCTGGCCGTCGGGCGTGGAGATATCGAGCGTGACCGATTTCTTGCCGCGATTGACCGAAAGGAAGTACGCCGACTCGCGCGTTTCCCTGCCCTCCCTGTCCTTCAGGAACGGCGGGCCCCAGTCGCGCGTGTCGTCGCCCGTGCCGGGCCGCTCGATCTTGATCACTTCCGCGCCGAGGTCGGCGAGATTCTGCGAAGCCCATGGGCCGGCGAGCACGCGGGAAAGATCGAGAACGCGGATGTGCGAGAGCGGGCGCGGCATGGCGGGAGCGGTCGGGGTCCGGCGGATTATATCGGCAGCGCAGGCAGCCGGGGCGGCGGGCGCCTGGCTTATAATTCGCAGTTGTTCTCCATGATAGGCGGTCAATGAAGATCCTGGTCGCGGTCAAGCGCGTCGTCGATTTCAACGTCAAGGTACGCGTCAAGGCCGACGCTTCGGGCGTCGAGACGGCCAATGTCAAGATGTCGATGAACCCCTTCGACGAGATTGCGGTCGAGGAAGCGATACGCCTGAAGGAAGCCGGAACCGCGACCGAGATTGTCGCGGTATCGTGCGGCGTGCAGGCTTGCCAGGAAACACTGCGCACGGCGCTCGCGCTTGGCGCCGACCGCGCGCTCCTGGTCGAAACCGATGTGGAGTTGCAGCCGCTCGCCGTGGCGAAGCTCCTGCGCGCGATCGTGCAGAAGGAAAATCCGCAGCTCGTGATCCTCGGCAAGCAGGCGATCGACGACGACTGCAATCAGACCGGGCAGATGCTCGCGGCACTGCTCGGCTGGCCGCAGGCGACTTTCGCTTCGAAGCTCAAACTCTCGGACGCTCCGGGCGGAAAAGCGGCCGAAGTCACGCGCGAAGTGGACGGCGGGCTGGAAACGATCTCGATCAGGATGCCGGCGGTGGTGACCACCGATCTGCGCCTGAACGAGCCGCGCTACGTCACGCTGCCGAACATCATGAAGGCGAAAAAGAAGCCGCTGGAGACCTTGAAGCCCGACGCGCTCGGCGTGGACGTGGCGCCGCGGCTGCAAACGCTGAAAGTGGAGGAACCGGCCAAGCGCAAGGCGGGCGCGAAAGTGCCCGATGCGAAGACGCTGGTGCAGAAGCTGAAGAACGAGGCGAAAGTAATTTAGTCCGTCATTCCAGCGTAAGCGGGAATCCAGCGACTTCAAAGACACTGGATCCCCGCGTTCGCGGGGATGACAAAAGGGAAGGGGAACGAATGGCAGTTCTAGTCATCGCCGAGCACGACAACCAGACGGTCAAATCGGCGACGCTCAATACCGTCGCGGCCGCGGCCCAGATAGCAAAAAGTGCCGGCGGCGATATCGCGGTGCTCGTTGCGGGCTCAGGCTGCGGGGCGGCTGCAAAGGCTGCCGCTGCGATCACCGGCGTCAAAAAAGTCTTGGTTGTCGACGCGCCACACTACAAGGACCAGCTTGCGGAGAATCTTGGCCCGCTCATCGTGGGCCTCGCCGGAGCCTGCACGCACGTGCTGCTGCCGGCGAATTCCTTCGGAAAGAATCTCGGCCCGCGTGTCGCGGCGCTGATGGATGTCGCGCAGATCTCCGACATCGTCTACGTGGTAGCTGCGGACACTTTCGTGCGCCCGATCTATGCCGGCAATGCTCTAGCGACCGTTCGGTCGAAGGACAAGATCAAGATCGTCACGGTGCGAACGACGGGCTTCGACGCGGTTTCCGCGAGCGGCGGCTCGGCGACGATCGAGAATGCACAGGCGGGCGCGGATTCGGGCCTGTCCTCGCTGGTCGGGCGAGCCCTTTCCAGGTCCGAGCGCCCCGAGCTCACGTCCGCCCGCGTGGTCGTGTCCGGCGGCCGCGGCATGGGGTCGGGTGATAATTTCAGGATTCTCGAGCCCCTTGCGGATAAACTGGGCGCGGCGATGGGCGCTTCGCGCGCGGCGGTGGACGCGGGATTCGTGCCGAACGACTGGCAAGTGGGGCAGACCGGGAAGATCGTCGCGCCCGAGCTCTACATCGCAGTCGGCATCTCCGGCGCGATCCAGCATCTTGCGGGAATGAAAGACAGCCGCGTCATCGTCGCCATCAACAAGGACGAGGAGGCGCCGATATTCCAGGTAGCAGACTATGGGATCGTCGGAGATCTGTTCCAAATTGTTCCGGAACTGATAAAGGAGCTCGGTTGACTGCACGGTCAACTGATTTCGGGGATCAACAAGGGGATGTGCCCCTTGTTCGTCTGGCACGGACTATGGCATCGTGGGCAATCTCTTTCAGATCGTGCCGGAACTCGTGAAAGAACTGGGATAAACGGGCTTTTGCAGAGGTACACATGAGCGAATACAAAGCACCGCTGCGCGACATGCACTTCGTGCTTCATGAACTGGCCGGACTCGCCGAGATCGCGAGGCTCCCCGGCTGCGAGGAGATCAACGCCGAGCTGGTGGACCAGATCCTCGAGGAGAGCGCGAAGTTCGCGAGCGGCGTGCTCTCGCCGCTCAACAAGTCCGCCGACCAGGAGGGCTCGAAGTGGGACAAAGGCAAGGTCACCACTCCCAAGGGCTTCAAGGAAGCGTACCGGCAGTTCGTCGAGGGCGGCTGGAACGGATTGCAGGCTCCGGCCGAATACGGCGGGCAGGGTCTGCCGAAGATCGTCTCGACGCCCGTGATGGAGATGTGGAAGTCGGCGAACCTCTCGTTTTCGCTCGTGACCATGCTTACCGCGGGGGCGGCCGAAGCGCTGATCCTGCGGGGCACCGAGCAGCAGAAGAAACAGTACCTGCCGAAGATGATCAAGGGCACGTGGACAGGCACCATGAATCTCACCGAACCGCAGGCGGGTTCGGACCTCGCTTTGGTTCGAACTAAGGCGGTACGCGAAGGGGAGTACTACCGCGTTTCGGGCCAGAAGATCTTCATCACCTACGGCGAGCACGACCTCACCGAGAACATCGTGCATCTCGTGCTCGCGCGCGTGGAAGGCGCGCCCGAGGGCGTGCGCGGCATCTCGATGTTCCTTGTGCCGAAGTTCCTGCCGAACGCGGACGGGTCGCCGGGGCAAAGGAACGACGTGCAGTGCGCTTCGATCGAGCACAAGCTCGGAATACACGCGAGCCCGACCGCCGTGCTCGTTTACGAAAATGCCGTCGGCTACCTCGTCGGCGAGGAGAACCGCGGCCTCGAATACATGTTCATCATGATGAACCTCGCGCGCTTCGCGGTCGGCATGGAAGGCCTCGCGATCTCCGAGCGCGCCTACCAGCAGGCGCTCGCGTACGCGAAAGAGCGCGTCCAGAGCCGCGACGTCGCGGGCGGCGGCAAGGCCGTACCCATCATCCGCCACCCGGACGTGCGCAGGATGTTGATGGGCATGAAGGCGAGCATCGAGGCCATGCGTGCGCTCGCCTACGTCGTCGCCGCGGCGATGGACAAGGCGCGCAGGCACCCGGACAAGGACGAGCGCATGCGCGCGCACGCCTTCGTCGATTTCATGATCCCGATCGTGAAGGGCTGGTTCACAGAGACCGGCATCGAAGTGGCGTCCACAGGTATCCAGGTGCACGGCGGCGTGGGCTTCATCGAAGAGACCGG
>DATDGA010000377.1:0-10531 GCA_036522335.1 Burkholderiales bacterium | reverse complement strand
GGACACCAACACCGCGCTCTACGAGTGGAACTACCAGCGCCAGCTCCTGCGCCTCAAGATCGCCGAGCGCGAAGGCCGCGATCCGGCGCAACTCGAGGACCTGATTTTCGGGCGCGAGTACCTGCTCGAGCGGCCTTTGCTTCGCGCGATCACGCGACGCGAAGGGCCAGCGGTGCTGCTGATCGATGAGATCGATCGCGCCGACGAAGGCTTCGAGGCTTTTCTCCTCGAGGTGCTCTCGGATTTCCAGATCACGATTCCGGAGCTGGGCACGATCCGCGCCGAGCACGTGCCCCTGGTCGTGCTCACCTCGAACCGCTCCCGCGAGATCGGCGACGCGTTGCGGCGGCGTTGCCTCTATCTCTACGTCGAGCACCCCGGCTTCGACAAGGAGCTGCGCATCCTGCAGGGTAAAGTGCCCGGGTTGAACGAGCGGCTCGCCCGGACCCTCACTCGCTTCGTGCAGCGGCTGCGCGGCAAGGAGTTGCGCAAGCTGCCCGGCGTCGCGGAGACGCTCGACTGGGCGCAGGCGCTGGTGCGATTGCACCGCGACGCGCTCGATGCCGAGATCGTGGTCGCGACGCTCGGCTGCCTGCTCAAGGACGAACACGACATCAAGGCAACCGGGGAAGAGGCGGTGGCCGAGCTGCTCGCCTACGCGGCGGCGCCGGAGTGATCGCGTGAGCGCCCGGGCGGCCAAACCGGCGAGCGGAGCCCACGGCGTCGTCGCGCAGCTGGCGAAGTTCGCCGCCGCGCTGCGCGGCTGCGGCGTGCGCGTAGGCTTGGGCGACGAGATCGACGCCGCCGCTGCGCTCGGACTGGTCGATCTGCTCGACCGCGACGAAGTGCATCGCGCCCTGCGCATTGCCTTCAAGCTGCCGCGCGACGCCTGGGAGATCTTCGACCGGCTGTTCGCGGAGTACTGGGACGGGCGCCGCGCGCCCGAGCACGCGGCCCTGCGTGAGGTCCGGCAACGCGATCGCCGCGGGCCCGCGCGATGGCGCTGGGACGGCGAGCGCGTGCGCCTCGATCTCCCCGATGAGCCGCCGGATCCCCAAGGGGAACAACCCGGCTACAGCCCGGAAGCCGTGTTGCGGCGCAAGCCTTTCGATCAGTTCTCCGAGAGCGAGCTTGCGGCGATGGAAAGGCTGCTCGCCCGGCTCGCGCTGAAGCTTGCGACGCGACGGAGCCGGCGCCGGGTTCCGACACTCACCCGGGGCACGGTCGACCTTCGCCGCAGCTTCAGACGCGCCCTTGCGAGCGACGGAGAATTCCTCAAGCTCGCGCGCCGCGCCCGCCCGCTCGAGGAGGCGAGCTTGGTGGTCCTCTACGACACCAGCGGCTCGATGGACGGATACGCGCGAGTCTTGCTTGCCTTTGCGTTCGCGCTGCGCCGCGTCATGAAGCGCGTCGAGATATTCGCGTTCAATACCACGCTCGTCCGCGTTACCCGCATGATCGCCCCGACCGGTATTTCCCAAAGCCTGTCGCGGCTCGCCGCAGGGGTTCCGGACTGGTCGGGCGGCACGCGCATCGGCGGCTGCCTTGCCGAATTTGTAAGTCTCTATAAGGAAACGCTGATCGACAGGAACACCACTGTCGTTTGCGTGAGCGACGGCCTGGATCACGGCGACTGCGATCTGCTGGCGGGTTCGATGCGCGAGCTGCGTGCGCGTGCGGGCAAGATTATCTGGTTGAATCCGCTACTTGGAGATTCGCGCTACCGCCCAGAGGCCGCCGGAATGCGCGCCGCGCTTCCCTTCGTCGACCACTTCGGGCCGGCGCATAACCTCGCGTCCCTCGAGGGCTTGCTCCGATTCGTGGGCTAGAGTATCGTCGGCTCCACCAGAAATAATTTCCTGTCGTCAGGTGTTCGCGCTGGGAGATGCGGCGCTACGGTCTGGCTGCGCCGCCCTGTTCCGGCCTGCAGGATTTGCGGCGCGCGCGAGCGCGAAAAAAAAGGGAGGAGACCGATGATTCCCGCGTCATTCGACTATCACCGACCCGGCACGCTCGACGAGGCAGTGAAGCTGCTCTCCAGTTACGGCGATGAGTGCAAGGTGCTCTCCGGCGGCATGAGCCTGCTGCCGATGTTGAAACTCCGCCTCGCATCGTACGCACACCTCGTCGACATCGGCCGCATTCAGGGACTTGAGTACATCAAGGAGGAGGGCGGGTTCCTGAAGATCGGGGCGATGACGCGACAGGCCACGCTCGAGCGTTCCGACCTCATCCGCTCGAAGGTCCCCATTCTCGCAGATGCGGTTTCGCTGATCGCCGATCCGCTGGTGCGCAACCGCGGAACCATCGGCGGCAACGTGGCGAACGGCGATCCCGGGAACGACCAGCCGGCGATCATGCTGGCGCTGGGCGCGACGCTCGTGGCGCGCGGCCCCAAGGGCGAGCGCAGCATCGCCGCCAACCAGTTCTACAAGGGGCTCTACGAGACCGCCCTTGCACGCAACGAGATCCTTACCGAGATCCGGATTCCCGTTCCGCCCGCGCGGAGCGGCGGCGCCTACGCCAAGTTGAAGCGCAAGACCGGTGATTTCGCCGTCGCTGCCGCGGCGGTGCAGTTGACTCTGAATGCGAAGGGGGCGATCGAGCGCGTCGCCATCGGACTCACCAATGCGGCCCTGACTCCGGTCGAGGCGAGCGACGCGGCGAAGTTCCTCACCGGCAAGATGCCGGACGACAAAACGATCGTGGAGGCGTCGAAGATGGCCGCTGTGAAAAGCTCGCCGAGCGCCGACCGGCGCGGCTCGGTCGAGTACAAGAAGGAAATGGCGCGCGTTCTGACTGAGCGGGCGCTGCGCAAAGCGGTGCAGAGAGCAGGGGGGAAGTGACCATGGCGAAGCACAAGATCAGCGTCACCATCAACGGCGCGGTGCGCGAGGCGGAAGTCGAGTCGCGTCTCCTGCTCGTGCACCTGATACGCGAAAATTTCCGGATGACCGGCACCCACGTCGGCTGCGATACGAGCCATTGCGGCGCCTGCACCGTGCACCTCGACGGCCAGCCGGTCAAATCCTGCACCGTGCTCGCGGTGCAGGCCGACGGCGCGAAGATCACCACGGTCGAAGGCCTGGAGCAGGGAGGCAAGCTCCATCCCGTGCAGGAAGGTTTCCACGAGAAGCACGGCCTGCAATGCGGCTTCTGCACGCCGGGCATGCTGATGACCACCAGCGCGCTCCTCGAGCGCAACAAGAACCCGACTGAACAGGAGATCCGCCAGGCCATCTCCGGAAACCTGTGCCGCTGTACCGGGTACGTCAATATCATCAAGGCCGTGCAATACGCGGCCGAGAAAATGCGCTGACGCACGATTGCATCGTCATTCCGGCCAAGCCCGCGGAGCGGGCGCGAGCCGGAATCCAGGGACTCACAGACGTTGGATTCCCGCTTGCGCGGGAATGACCGCACACAGAGCCGGACACTAGGAGACCACCGATGAGCGAACCCAGAACCGACGCCAAGATCTGCGGCATGGGCCATTCGATGAAGCGCAAGGAGGACCCGCGCTTCATCCGCGGCCAGGGCCGCTATATCGACGACTTCGTGATGCCCGGAATGCTCTACATGGACATCGTGAGGAGCCCCTACGCGCACGCCAGGATCAAGAAGATCGACACCTCGAAAGCGCTCAAGATCCCGGGCGTGCTCGCGGTGATCGACGGCCCGACGCTCGCCAAGTACAACCTGCACTGGATGCCGACTCTCTCTTCGGACACGCAGATGGTGCTGCCGATCGACGAGGTCATGTACCAGGCGCAGGAAGTGTGCGCGGTGATCGCGACCGAGCGCTACATCGCCGCCGACGGCGTCGATGCGGTGGAGGTCGAATACGAACCGCTCCCGGTCATGGTCGATCCGCACAAGTCGCTCGCCCCCGGCGCGGCGATCTTGCGCAAGGACAAGAAAGACAAGAAGGACAACCTCGCGTTCCACTGGGAGGCGGGCGACAAGGCCGATACCGAACGCGCGCTCGCCGCTTCGGATGTCGTAGTAAGCGAGAACATCTATCTTCCGCGCATCCACGTCGCCTCGATGGAGACCTGCGGCTGCATCGCCGACTTCGATACCGCGCAGGGCAAGCTCACCGTCCACATGACCACGCAGGCGCCGCACGCGGTGCGCACCGTGCTCGCGCTGGTCGCCGGGCACGTCGGGCTGTCGGAGGAGAAGATCCGTATCGTGTCGCCCGACATCGGCGGCGGTTTCGGCGGCAAGGTGCCCGTCTATCCCGGCTACGTCATCGCGATCGCCGCCTCGGTCGTGATCGGCAAGCCGGTGAAGTGGATCGAGGACCGCATGGAGAACCTGCAGGCCGACTCTTTCGCCCGCGACTACCACATGAAGGTCGAGCTCGGCGCGAAGAAGGACGGCACGATGACTTCGCTCAAGATCAAGACCGTGGCCGACCACGGCTACACCAATGCCTCGGCGAATCCGTCGAAGTTTCCGGCGGGCCTGTTTTCGATCTGTACCGGGTCCTACGACCTGAAGCACGCCTTCTGCGAAGTCGATGCGGCCTACACGCACAAGCCGCCGGGGGGCGTGGCGTACCGGTGCTCGTTCCGCGTCACCGAAGCGGCGCATGCGATCGAACGCGCCACCGACGCGCTCGCGCAGAAGCTCAACATGGACCCGGCCGAGCTGCGCATGAAGAATTTCATCAAGCCGAACCAGTTTCCGTACAAGTCGGTGCTCGGCTGGGAGTACGACAGCGGCAATTACGCCGGGGCGCTGAAGAAAGCGATGGACATCATCGGCTACGACGCGCTGCGCAAGGAGCAGGCGGAGAAGCGCAAGAAGGGCGAGCTGATGGGCATCGGCATCTGCAGCTTTACCGAGATCGTCGGCGCCGGTCCGTCGAAGGACTTCGATATCCTCGGCATCAAGATGTTCGACTCGGCCGAGATCCGCGTGCATCCGACGGGCAAAGCCATAGCTCGCTTCGGCACCAAGAGCCAGGGCCAGGGGCACGAAACGACCTACGCGCAGATCGTCGCCGAGGAGCTGGGCATTCCCGCCTCGCACGTTCAGGTGGAGGAGGGCGACACCGACACCGCGCCTTACGGCCTGGGGACCTACGCCAGCCGCTCGACGCCGACCTCGGGCGCCGCCTGCGCCATGGCCGCGCGCAAGATCCGCGACAAGGCGAAGAAGCTCGCCGCGCATCTGCTGGAAGTGAGCGAGGACGACCTCGAGTGGGAACCCGGCAAATTCTCCGTCAAGGGCGCGCCGCAGAAGTCGAAGACCATCCAGGAGTGCGCGTTCGCGGCCTACACCAACCATCCGCAGGGCATGGAGGCGGGACTGGAAGCGACGCATTACTACGATCCTCCGAACCTCACCTTCCCCTTCGGCAGCTACATCTGCGTGGTGGACATCGACCGCGGCACGGGCGACGTGAAGGTCAGGCGCTTCGTCGCGGTGGACGACTGCGGCAACATCATCAACCCGATGATCGTCGACGGCCAGATCCACGGCGGATTGACCCAGGGAATCGGACCGGCATTGTATGAGGAGATCAGCTACGACGACGAGGGCAACATCTCCGGCGGCAGCTTCCTGGATTACTACGTGCCCACCGCCATGGAAACCCCGCACTGGGAAACCGACAAGACCACCACGCCTTCGCCGCACCATCCATTCGGCGCGAAGGGAGTGGGAGAGTCGGCAACCGTGGGCGCGCCGCCGGCGATCGCCAACGCGGTCGTCGATGCGCTTCGGCATCTCGGCGTGACGCACCTCGACATCCCGATCACGCCGGAGAAGGTGTGGCAGGTGCTGAAGAAGAAGGGCGTGGCCGAGTAACGCCCGGCACGGAGAGTATGATATGCGCAGAATCGACACGTTCGTCGAGGGCGGCCACGATCAAACCCCGATTCGCGCACATGTTGCTTTGCGGCGTGCTTGTCTGCGCGGTCACCCCTTTGCACGCGCAAAGCACACCGGATCCGGTGCTGTCGCCGGATGCAGTCCCTAACGCGCCCGCGCTCTCACCTGAACAGATCAATCCGTCGCAGGTGCTCTCGCCGGACGCGGTCTCCAACGATCCGGCACTCTCGCCTGACCAGACCAAGCCGTCGCAGGTACTCTCGCCCGACGCAGTCCGCAGCGACCCGGTGCTCTCGCCCGACGCGGTCCGCAACGATCCTGCGCTCGCGCCTAACTAGCCGGCTCACGGCGTAAGCGCCTTTCCAGCACGGGCAGGCAGCCGAAACTAGGCCGCGGCGTCGAGCTTGGCGCTGCTCTCCCCGCACATGCATGGCGCTCTTGAGCCAGCTCGCTGCGCGCGTCTCGCCCGCCAGCCGCACGGCGATGATGCGGCGGCCGGCGAAGCGGATTTTCTTGGAAATGCCGCGCGCTGAGATGCAGCGTGGCCCCTTTGGTGCACAGGCGGCCGAAATTGGCGGGACGATCGGGATCGCCGCGCACCCCGATGATGCGCGCGCCCTCCCTGCGGATCACTACGCCGCAACCTCCGCCGCACTAGCAACAGGTTGATTTCGTTTCGTTCATTGCCCGCTCGGAACGCTTTGCATCGGAATGGCTCAAACATGTTTTAGCAATGCCCGTGCCATGGGCGCGCGCTGGCATGGCTATTGCGCTTGTTCGGGCTTGAACCCCTTGCAGGTTGATGACGATGCGGGTGCTTGTTGTCGATGATTCGTCCGAGCGCACTGAAGTTCTGCGCCAGGGCCTGGAGCAGGCCGGGTACGAGGTCGTGGCTGCGCTCGCTTCGCCGCTGGAGCTGCTGAATGCGGTCGAGCAATTCAAGCCCGACGCCATCATCATCGATACCGAATCCCCGAGCCGCGATGTGCTGGAGCACGTGGTGATGATCAGCCGCGACGAGCCGCGCCCCATCGTGATGTTCGCGAGCGACGACGCGCCCGATACCATCCGGGAAGCAGTGCGCGCGGGTGTTTCAGCCTACATTGTGGACGGGCTGGAGGCCTCGCGCGTGAAAGCCATCGTCGAAGTCGCGGTGGCGCGCTTCGATGAATACCAGCGTCTCAAGGTCGAGCTCGCGGACGCGAACCTCAAGCTCTCCGAAAGAAAGCTCGTCGAGCGCGCCAAGGGCCTGCTGATGAAGGCCCGCGGCATGAGCGAGGACGAGGCGTACCAGGCATTGCGGCGCATGGCCATGGATCGCGGCAAACGCCTCGGCGAGATCGCGCAGCAGCTTATCGATATGTCGGAATTGCTCGGCTAGTTGGGGCCAAGCTAGTGCAGAGAGAACTTATGCTGCACCGCAGTAGTGCGGGCGTTCGAATAGCCCGGCCTCTATCTCAACGGAAAAAAGTACCTAACCCATTGTTTGAAATTGAACAAGCTGAACGAGACAGGCACTGGCATGTCGCTTGCGTAAGGTAGGTCAGGGCGCGGCCAATGGCGGTCGCGCCCGGAGCAAAGGCGTTCACTCGGAGACGGGCTGGTTCCGTCGCGACTGAACGCCTTTTTGTTTTTCGTGCCTTGCCGGGCACGCATGACTGGAGAGACAGATGAATGAGAGCAAGACCCCTCAAGCGCAGCCCGCCAAAATCGTCGAGGAATGCATCAAGCCGGTGGAACGCCGTGATTTCCTCAGGCAGGCCGGCGCTGTCGGCATCACGGCGGGCATCATGAGCCTCGTGCCGGATGCGGTGCGCAGTGCCGCCTGGGCGGCGGGTTCCGATGCGCCGGAGAAGAAGGAAGTCAAGATCGGCTTCATCCCGCTCACCGACTGCTCCTCGGTGGTGATGGCCTCGGTGATAGAGTTCGACAAGAAGTACGGCATCAAGATTGTCCCGTCCAAGGAAGCGTCCTGGGCCGCGGTGCGCGACAAATTGGTCAACGGCGAGCTCGACGCCGCGCACGTGCTCTACGGCCTGATCTACGGCGTGCAGAACGGCGTCGGCGGCCCGAAGAAGGACATGGCCGTCCTGATGAACCTCAACCACAACGGCCAAGCGGTGACGCTGTCGCGCAAGCTCTACGACAAGGGCGTCAAGGACGGCGCGAGCCTGAAGGCGCTGATCGACAAGGAAAAGGGCGAGTACACCTTCGCCCAGACTTTCCCGACCGGCACCCATGCCATGTGGATCTACTACTGGCTCGCGACTTACGGCATCAACCCCTTCACCGACGTGAAGACCATTACCGTGCCGCCACCGCAGATGGTGGCCAACATGCGCGTAGGCAACATGGACGGCTATTGCGTGGGGGAGCCCTGGAACAACCGCGCCATCGTCGACAAGATCGGCTTTACCGCCGAGACCACCCAGGGCATCTGGAAAGACCATCCGGAAAAGACCCTGGGCACGACTGCCGAGTGGGTGCAGAAAAATCCAAACACCGCCCGTGCCATGACTGCGGCGATCATCGACGCCGGCAAGTGGATCGACGCCTCTCTCTCCAACCGCCAGAAGACCGCCGAAACGGTCGCCGACAAGTCCTACGTCAACACCGACAAGGACGTGATCCTGGCGCGCATGCTCGGCCGCTACGACAACGGCATCGGCAGGACCTGGGACGATCCGAACGCGATGAAGTTCTACAACGACGGCTACGTCACCTTCCCGTTCCTTTCGGACGGCATGTGGTTCATGACGCAGCATCGTCGCTGGGGACTGCTCAAGGAGGACGTCGACTACCTCGCTGTAGCGAAAAAGGTCAACCGCATCGACGTGTACAAGGACGCCGCGGCGATGACCGGGACCTCGATGCCGAAGGAACCCATGCGCACCGCCAAAATGATCGACGGCATGACCTGGGACGGCAAGGACCCGAAGAAATACGCCGGCTCGTTCAGGATCAAGGTCGCTTGAGAGACATCATGAGTGCCCGTCCGGCCTTCGTGCAGCCCCTCGAGTCCGCGCTCGTCGCGCTGGCGCATCAGCCGGACAGGTTGAAGCCCGCGATGAACGAGTCCAGGGTCGCGGACGAGTCGCCCCTCTACGTGCGTGCCAGGGCGCCCGAGTGGCTGCCCCGGGTGCTTGCGCCGCTCGTCGGCTTTGCCTTGTTCCTCGCATTCTGGGAGGCGTTGTCAAAGGCGGGCGGCCAGCTTCCGGATCCGCTTTCCACCTGGCAATCCGCGGTGGATGTCTTCAGCAATCCGTTCTACAAAAAGGGGCCGAACGACCAGGGCATCGGCTGGAACGTGCTCACCTCACTCGGCCGCGTCGGCATCGGCTTCGGCGCGGCGGCGGCGGTTGGCATCCCGCTCGGCTTCATGATCGGGCGCTTTCGCTTCCTCTCGGACATGGCGGCGCCGATCATCAGCATCCTCAAGCCCGTGTCGCCGCTCGCCTGGCTGCCGATCGGTCTGATGGTGTTCAAGGCGGCCAACCCGGCGGCGATCTATGTCATTTTCGTCTGCAGCCTGTGGCCGATGATCGTCAATACCGCGGTGGGCGTGCGCCAGATTCCGCAGGATTACCTCAACGTGGCGCGGGTGCTCAACCTCTCGGAATGGAAGGTGTTCACCAAGATCCTGTTTCCGGCCGTGCTGCCCTACATGATCACCGGCGTGCGGCTTTCCATAGGCGTGGCGTGGCTCGTCATCGTTGCCGCCGAGATGCTCACCGGCGGCGTGGGCATCGGCTTCTGGGTGTGGGACGAATGGAACAACCTCAACGTGCAGCACATCATCATCGCCATCTTCACGGTCGGCATCGTAGGCCTGGCGCTAGAGCAGTTCATGATGCTGCTGGCGCGCCGCTTCAGCTATGACGACGGACGGCAGTCATGACCGGAAGATACCTGGAGATCGACCAGGTGAACATGGTGTTCGACACCAAGAAAGGGCCGTTCTGCGCGCTGCAGGGCATCAAGCTGGGAATCCGCGCAGGCGAATTCGTATCGCTGATCGGGCACTCCGGCTGCGGCAAGTCCACTCTCCTCAACATCGTGGCGGGACTGCTGAGGCCTTCCGCCGGCAACATCCTGCTCGCCGAGCGTGAGATCAGGGGGCCCGGGCCGGATCGGGGTGTGGTGTTCCAGAACCATTCGTTGCTGCCCTGGCTGACCTGTTTCGAGAACGTTTACCTCGCGGTGGAACGGGTCTTCGCATCGGCCGAGGACAAGACGCGGATGAGGGAGCGTACCGCCAAGGCGCTGGAAATGGTGCACCTCGAGCACGCCATGCACAAGTATCCTCACGAGATCTCCGGCGGCATGAAGCAGCGCGTCGGCATTGCCCGCGCGCTGTCGATGGAGCCAAAGATACTCTTGCTGGACGAGCCCTTCGGCGCGCTCGACGCGCTGACGCGCGCGCACCTGCAGGACGAACTGATGCGCATCGTCGCTCCCGGTGCAGACAGCACCGGCAGCACGGTGCTGATGGTGACGCACGACGTCGACGAGGCAGTGCTCTTGTCCGATCGCGTCGTGATGATGACCAACGGCCCGGCCGCGACCATAGGCGAGATCATCGAGATCGATCTGCCGCGTCCGCGCCAGCGCCTGGCACTGGCCAGCACCCCGCGCTACGTGGCGCTGCGGGCCGCGCTCCTCGAGTTCCTGTACCACAAGCAGATGC
>DATDGA010000376.1:0-12450 GCA_036522335.1 Burkholderiales bacterium | reverse complement strand
AGGAGCGGATTCAGCCAGATCAACTTGCGGCAGGACTTGTGCAGACGTTCCATCTGGTCGGCGAGGCCCTCGCCGACGTCGCCGTCGAGGCCGTCCGAGATCACCAGAACGACCGCATTCTGCCCGAGCACCCGGCGCGACCAGCGCAGATTGAATTCGCGCAGGCAGTTCCCGATACGCGTGCCGCCGGACCAGTCGGCGATCGCATCGGACACCCCGCCCATCGCGAGGTCGACGTCGCGATGTCGCAGGTAGCGGCTGATGTTGGTGAGCCGGGTGCCGAAGACGAAGCTCGTCACGCGGTCGCGGTCGTTGGTGATCGCGTGCAGGAAGTGGAGAAACATCCTGGAGTAGCGGTTCATCGACCCGGACACGTCGCAAAGCACCACCAGCGGCGGATGGCGCCGCTGCGGCGAGCGGCGTTTCAGGGGAATGATCTTGCCGCCGTTGCGGAGACTTGCACGCAGGCTGCCGCGCAGATCGATCCGCGCGCCATGGGGATCGGACTCGAAGCGCCGGGTGTGGATCTCGGGGATGGGCAGCCGCAGGTTCGCGAGCATCTTCTTCGCCTGGGAAATTTCCTCGTTTGTCATCGTTTCGAAGTCGGCGTGCTGCAGCACCTCGCGGGACGAAAAACTCAGGGTTGCGTCGAGCTCCGTTTCCTGGGGGAGCTCGGCCGGATCCTCTTTGGGTTTTCTCGGCTTGGGATAGAGCGCCTCGGCAATCCGGTTCGAGGCGTCGCGCTGTTCGTCACGGCCCTGCCGACCGTAGACCTGCGGCAGGAACATCGCCATGACGCGCTCGAGCAACTGCGGGTCGCGCCAGAAGATGTGAAATGCCTGGTCGTAGATCTCGAACTGCTCGCGCCGGTCGAGGAACACGCTCGCAAGCGTCCAGTAGAAATCGTCGCGGCGCTCGACGCCGGCGACTTCAAGCGCCCGCACCGCATCGAGCATGCGATCGGGGCCGATCGGAAGACCCGCGGCGCGCAGCACGCGCGCGAAATGCATGACGTTTTCCGCGAGGCGGCCTGGTTGCGTAATGGGAGTCGAGCGAGTCACGTCTGGACGGAGCGCTGCGGCAAGGGCTGGGAACGAACTCGCGACAGAAGTATGCCCGGGATTCTAACTCGAGACCTGCGCCCCGAGTATTCTGCTAAGGATCGCATCGCGGTCGGCCAGGCGCGGTGTGCGGAGCGGCCTTTCGTGACCCTTCGCCGGAATCGCCGAGATAGGTACTTACTATTTCTGTCCGGCCGGCCCGTGGGTGCTGGCGAGGTAATCAAGCAGCGCAGGGAGCTTCTCCTTGGGTACTTCGGCCCCGAGATCAACCATCTTTTTCACGGCCTGGTCCCATTGCTCCTTGGTCAGATGTTTGTTGTCGAGCGGCCGCAGTTTGGTCGTGTGACATTGCGTGCACACTTCCTTGAAAGTCTTCGCTCCGTCGTCGGCCGCGAGAGCGAAGCGTGGTACGGCAAGGCCGAGGAACGTCGAGCAGAAGACCAAAATCCTGTGTGATTGCATGATTCGTTCCTTTCGTCGTTCGCTGCAAGACGGGGCGAGCCCACCTGTCGAGCCTGGCTCAGAGTCCGATCATCACGCGAAGCGTGAACCCGTTGTCGGTGAGGCGTCCGACCGGCGTCGTGCTCGTGTCTTCGAACGCGTGTTTGCGATACTCGCCGATGAACTTGACGTTCTGCTTTATCAGATGCTGATATCCAACGACGACATCCGTTTCGCTCGGATGCGAATAAGTGACGCCGCCCGCCCCTCTGTCGTCGAAGTTGTCGCCGCGAATCCAGTCGTACCGGGCGTACACCACCGATTCCCTCGATATCAGCCAGTTGAGCTGATCGAACCCGCCTTTCCACTTGAATGCCTGGTCGAATCCGGTGGGACTGGTCTCGCGGTTGGACATGAACTGGTTGTCGAGCGACACGGGAATCCCGAACGGTGCAAGGCTCCTGGAAGATCAGTTGCCTGAGTTTTTCCCACGCGCGAGCTTGCGGTGGGCCGCCTCAGCAATCGTCGCGATTGGGATGACCTCAGCTTTCCGCAGGCAGCTTGTGCGCGATGCCCTTGTGGCAATCGATGCAGGTTCTCTCCTTGTTCTTGGCGACTGCGTGTATTTTCGCCGCGATCGGCGTCTGCTTCTCCGGGTTCATGCCGTCGAAACTGTGGCAATTGCGGCATTCGCGCGAATCGGTTTCCTTCATGGCTGTCCACACTCTCTTCGCCAGCTCCGCACGGTGTGCCTCGAACTTCTCGGGCGTGTCGATGATGCCGGTAATCTTGCCGTATAGTTCTCTGCTCGCCTCGACCTTGCGCACCACCTTATGAACCCAATCTCTGGGAACGTGGCAATCGGAGCAGATTGCGCGCACGCCAGACCGATTCGATGCATGTATGGTCTGCCGGTACTCCTGATACACCGTGTCGCGCATCTCATGGCAGCCGGTGCAGAACTCCAGCGTGTTCGTGGCCTCCATCGCGGTATTGAACCCGCCCCAGAAAATGATCCCGGCCACAAAACCGCCGCCCAATAGAGTTAGCAGAGAAAAGCTTGCGCTCGGACGGCGCAGCACGTCCCATAGGCTGCGAAGGAATCCGGCTCGGGATGAGATCTGGGAACCGCTGCTGGATGCATCCTTAGGTGTCTCGGCCATAGCTGATCCTTCCCCTTATATCGCGTGGACTAGCGGAAACATGGACTTGGCGATTCCAGCACCCCTCGGCGCCGCCACTTTGATTTAGATCAAAAAAGCCCTGTCCCGACGCGTATATCGTCGCAAGAACCAGAGGTCCTAGCGGATTTCGGTGTCGATCACTATCTTGATGCCGGCCGCACCGGTGGCCACGGGACCGCTCAGGCCCTGAAGGTCGCCCGGCTGCGGGGTCGCGTTGGCGGATTTCGAAACGCGCGCGCCGATCACCACGCGTGAAAAGGCGGAGAGGTTCATCTGCGGCCCCATCGCCATCGAGTCGTCGAGCGTGAACTCTAGCGGAAGATCGCTTCCGCGCTTGCGCAGGATCGCGAGCGGCATCCGCGGACCTTCGGCCGCGCGGGCGAAAATGAAGACAGTGTCATCGGGGGCGACCTTCCTTGCGAGCTCCGGCGCGAGCCTGACCACGCCGCTCACCCGGCTGCCCGCTTGGGCTCGGGCCGGTTTCGCGACTTGCGCCTTTCCACCCGTTGAGCCACCCAGGGAGCGCGCCTCCGCGATACTCGCCTGCACCCTTTGAATCATGTCGGACTCCGCCGGGAGAAGTTCGAGCACGCGTTCCCAATAGCGTATTGCGGCGCTAGGGTCGTTCCGGTTGAAAGCAGCGGTGCCCGCAAGGAGCAGCGCCTTGACGTTGTTGGGATCGATTGCGAGCGCGCGCAGTATGACTTTTTCCGGTTCTCCCCGGAGCGTCTTTCCCTGCGCCATCGCGAGAGCGTCCGCGTAGTCAGCGAGCAGCTGGGCGTCGCGTGGCGCCAGAGCGGCGGCCTTGGCGTAGGCTTCCCTTGCCTCGGCGAAGCGCCCGAGCACCGCGTAGGAGCGGCCCAGCATCGCCCAGCCCTCGGGATCCCCGGGATTATCCTTCAGGCGCGCCGCCAGCCGCGAGGCCATCACTTCGAATTGCTGTGCGCTCACTCCGTGCGGGTTTGCTTCCTCGGCGGGCTGCGGCGTGACGGCGCGCGGACTGCCCACGGTCAGGTAAATCGCCAAGGCGCAAATCGGCACGGCCAGGCCCAACGCGATCGCGGCGGTGCGGTTGTGGCGCGAAGATTGCGCCGGAGCCTCAATCCCGACGACGTCCGCAAGAAGTCGTGCCTCGATCTCACGGCGCGCTTTTTCATGCTGGTCCGCGGCGAGTGTTTCTGCGCGCAGGTCGGCGTCGAGCTCGCGCAGCTGGTCGCGGTATACCGCGGCGTTGACGGCGTTGCGCGTCGCGCTCGTGCGGATCCTGCCGCGCAGCAGCGGCGGCAGAACGAACAGCAGCGCACCGGCGACGAGCACAGCAGCAAGGATGACGAACGCGGTCACCGGCGCTCCGTCTCGTTTTCGGCAAGGAGCTCCGCTGCGCGCTTGCGTTCGGTGGCGGTCATTTCGAGGTCCCTCGCCGGTCGCCTGCGCAGGACGCGGCGGAGCAGAACGATGAACCCTGCCGCGAGAAGGATCAGCGGACCGAACCAGAGCAGGAACGTCGTTGCCTTGAGCGGCGGGCGATAGAGGACGAAGTCCCCGTAGCGCGCCACCATGAAATCGATGATTTCGGCGTCGCTGCTCCCTTGCCGCATCCTCTCGCGGACCTGGTTTCTGAGATCGGTGGCGAGGTCGGCGTTCGAATCCGCGAGAGTCTGATTCTGGCAGACGAGGCAGCGCAACTCCGAAGAAAGCGCCATGACTCGCTGCTCGAGCGCGGGGTCTGCCGCTGCCGGGGCCGCTTCCCTCGCGGCCGCCCACGGAACTGTCGCGACGAGCAGGAAAAACGCGAGGAGCCTAAGCACGGCCCAGCTCTTGCACCAGAGGCAGCAGCTTGTCCTTGACGATCTCGCGCGTGAGCGCGCCGATGCGCTTGTAGCGTATGACGCCCAGCTTGTCGATCACGTAGGTCTCGGGCACGCCGTAGACGCCGTAGTCGATGCCGACCCTGCCGTCGGCGTCGTAGATCGAAAGGCGGTAGGGATCGCCCATGCCTTTCAGCCACCCCAGGCCGTCTTCGCGCTTGTCCTTGTAGTTGAGCCCGTAGATCGGCACGGCGCCGCTCGCCGCGAGTTCGAGGAGCACCGGGTGCTCCTCACGGCAACTGACGCACCACGAAGCCCATACATTCAACACCCAGACCTTTCCGAGCATGTCTTTTTCGGTGAAAGTCTTGGCTGCCTCGTGCAACTGCGGCAATTCGAAATGTGGCGCGGGCTTGCCGATGAGGGGCGAGGGCACTTCGCGCGGATCGAGCCTGAGCCCGACCCCGAGCAGAACGACCAGCGCCGCGAAGACGGCGACGGGCACAATGAAGCGATTCATGGTCCGTCATTCCGGACGCGCGCGGCACGAGCCGGAATCCAGCGTCGTTCGCAAACAGTCACTGGATTCCCGCTTGCGCGGGAATGACAATGCCGGAGTTTGTGCATCACGGTCAGCTGTCCCTTCGGTCACGACGTGGCCGGTGCCGCCGCGTACTTTTCCTGCGTCCGCTGTCCCGCCAACCGGTAGCGCCGGTCGCTCGCGGCTATCGCACCGCCGAGCGCCATGAGAAGACATCCACTCCAGATCCAGTCGACGAAGGGTTTGTGCTGCACCCGCACCGTCCAGGCCGTCGCGCTCACCGCATCGCCGAGCGACACGTACAGGTCGCGCGTAAAGCCGGGATCGATCGCGGCTTCGGTCATCGGCATGTTCTGCACCGTGTAGATGCGTTTCTCGGGATAGAGCGTGGTGACGGCGCGTCCTTGGCTGCTGACCTGAATCTCGGCGCGAGCGGCAACGTAGTTCGGTCCCTGCACTTCTTTCACGCCGTCCAGGCGGAACGTATACCCGCCCAGCTCAGTGGTGTCGCCCGGCTCCATTCGCACGTCGCGCTCGCTGTCGTAGCCCTTGACCAGCGTCACCCCGGTAACGAATACGGCGACGCCGAAGTGCGCGAGAAGCATGCCGTAGGTCGAGCGGGGCGTGCTGCGCAACCGGGTCCAGGCGCTCGTTCCGCCCGCCGCGTTCCTGATCTTTTCGTACAACTGAACGACGCCGCTAGCGGCGACCCACGCCGCTAGCAGGATGCCGAAGGCGACCAGGGCGCTCCAGCGCCCCATCGCAAATGGGATCGCGAGCGCCGCGACAAGGCTCGCCGCAAAGGCCCAGCGCAGACGCGCGGCGATATCGGGAAGGCTCGCTTTTTTCCAGCGCGCCAGCGGACCGATCCCCATCAGAAACAGCGCGGGTGCCATCAGCGGCACGAACACGGTCTCGAAGTACGGCGGCCCGACCGAAATCTTGCCCAGCCCCGACGCGTCGAGCGCGAGCGGGTACAGGGTTCCGAGCAGCACCGAGCCGGCCGCTGCGGCGAACATCACGTTGTTTGCGAGCAGCATCGATTCGCGCGACACCGGCTCGAAGCCGCCGCCCAGGCCGATGCGGGGCGCGCGCCACACGTACAGGAGCAGCGAGCCGCCGATCACCACGACCAGCAGCACGAGTATGAAGATGCCTCGGGTGGGATCGGTTGCGAAAGCGTGGACCGAGGTGAGGACTCCCGAGCGCACCAGGAACGTCCCGAGCAGGCTCAGCGAAAATGCGAGGATCGCGAGCAGCACGGTCCAGCTGCGGAAAGCTCCGCGTTTTTCCGTGACCGCGAGCGAATGGATCAGCGCCGTCCCGACCAGCCACGGCATGAAGGAGGCGTTCTCCACCGGATCCCAGAACCACCATCCGCCCCAGCCGAGCTCGTAATAGGCCCAGCCGCTGCCGAGCGCAATGCCCACGGTGAGAAACGCCCACGCCGCCGTAGTCCACGGGCGCGACCAGCGCGCCCACGCCGCGTCGAGCCGCCCGGAGAGGAGAGCAGCGACTGCGAACGCGAACGCGATCGAGAAGCCGACGTAGCCCATGTAAAGCATCGGCGGGTGCAGCACCATGCCCGGATCCTGCAGCAGCGGATTCAGGTCGCGGCCGTCGGCGGGCGCCGGAAAGGCCCGCAGGAAAGGATTCGATGTAAACAGGACGAATAACAGGAACCCGGTACTCACGAGGCCCATCACGCCCAACACCCGCGCGACCATGTCGTCGGGGAGTTGACGGCTGAAAAGGGTCACCCCTGTCGTCCAGACGCCCAGCATGAGCATCCACAGCAGCATCGAGCCTTCGTGCCCGCCCCACACGCCGGAGATTCGGTACGCGAGCGGCAACGCCGAGTTGGAATTCGATGCCACGTAGGCCACGCTAAAGTCGTTTGCGATGAAAGCGTAGGTCAGGCAGCCGAAGGCAATGGCGACGAACGCGAACTGCCCGCGCGCGGCGGGCCGCACTGCGCCCATCCACACGCCGTCACCGCGCGCGGCGCCGGCGAGTCCCAGTACGGCCTGGCACAGGGCGAGGCACAGCGCGAGAGCGAGAGCGAGTTGACCGATTTCAGGGATCATTTGCGTCCGGCGCCGCCCTGCACGAGGGTGTGCGCCGCCTTCTCGTTGATGGATTGGGCCTGCTTGATCGCGTCCGCCGCGGCGGGAGGCATGTAGTTTTCGTCGTGCTTGGCGAGCACCTCGCTCGCGTAGAAGACGCCGTCCGGACCGAGCTTGCCCTGCGTGACCACGCCCTTGCCTTCGCGGAAAAGGTCCGGCAGCATGCCGCGATAGACGACTCGGACGTCTTTCGCGGTGTCGGTGACGACGAACTGGACGGTGACGTCGTCGGCCTGGCGCTTCACGCTTCCCCGCGTGACCATCCCCCCGATGCGGAACGTCCGCCCCTGCGGCACCTCGTTCGCGGCCACCTGGCTGGGTGTGAAAAAGAACACGAGGTTCTCCTGGAACGCGGCGAGCACCAGAGCTGCAGCCGCGCCGAGAGCGGCAAGGCCGCCTGCGATCATCGCCATCCGCTTGTGCCTGGGTTTCATCGTTTACCTTGCGATGCAGCGTTGCGGCTGCGAACTCCTTCAATGGCTCCGCGTCTGCGCAATGCGAGCAGCACGATTTCCGCGATCAAGAGAGCCAGTGTCACGAGGTAGGAACCCCAAACATAGGACGCATAGCCACCCATTGCAAGGAAATTCTCCCAGCTGCCCCAGATCATGCGGAACCTTTCGCGTATCCCGCTGCCCAGTCGCTTGCGCGTTCGCGCTCGAGCATGATGCACCGCGCACGCGCGAACGACGCGGCGATGCTGTAGAACCAGAATCCGAAGGCCATGACGGCCATCCCGGTCAGCATCGTTGCCGCCATGGTCGGCGACTTGGTCAAGCTTACAGACGCTCCCTGGTGCAGCGTGTTCCACCACTTGACCGAAAAGTAGATGATCGGGACATTGACAACGCCCACGAGCGCGAGTACCGCCCCTGCCTTGTCGGCGCGGCGGGCATCGTCGATCGCCGCCTGCAGCGCCATGAAGCCGAAGTAGAGAAACAGCAGGATCAGCTCCGAGGTCAGCCGCGCATCCCAGACCCACCATGTGCCCCAGGTGGGCTTACCCCACAGAGATCCGGTCCAGAGGGCCACGAACGTGAACAAGGCACCCGTAGGCGCGATCGCGCTCGCCATCATGCCCGATAGCCGCGTGTTGAATGCGAGTCCCCACCCGGCCCAGAACGCCATGACGACATAGAGGAACATCGACATCCAGGCCGCGGGGACGTGGATGAAAATGATGCGATAGGCTTCGCCCTGCTGCGCATCGGTCGGGGCGACGAAGAAACCCAGGTAAAGACCTGCGGCGCACGCGATCGCCGACAGGACGCCGAAACACAGCACCAGCTTTCCGGCAAGCGGAAAGAAAGTCTGCGGCGAAGAATACTTGAACCAGTTGATGCCGGCGTTCATGCTGGCCTGCAAGATTCACTCCATTGAAATGCGCAACGCAACCGCGGCCGCCCACGGCGCGAAAGCCCCGGCGAACACTAGGAGCGCGCCGAGCAGGAAAAGCTGCGCCTGCCCGCCGATGCCTGCGGCCGCGGCTTCGGCGGAGCCCGCTCCCATGATCAGTACCGGAACGTACAAGGGCAGCACCAGAAGCGAAAGCAACGCTCCTCCGCCTCGAAGGCCCAGCGTCAGCGCCGCGCCGATCGCGCCGATCAGACTTAGGATCGGCGTCCCCAAGGCCAAGGATAGCGTGAGCACTCCGAGCAACTCTTGAGGAAAATCAAATTGTAGCGCCAAAACGGGCGAGATCAGGACGAGCGGCAGGCCGGAGACCAACCAGTGGGCGAATACCTTGGCCGCCACGGTCATTCCCAGAGGTGTTGCGCCGAGCAGTATCTGCTCCAGCGTCCCGTCGGCGTGATCGGAGGCGAAGATGCGCGGCAGCGCCAGCATCGAGGCCAGCAGCGCCGCCACCCAGATGGCCCCGGGGGCGATCGTGCGCAGCAGCGCCGGCTCCGGTCCGATTCCGAGTGGAAAGAGGCTCACGACGATGACGAAGAACAACAGCACCGTCAGCACATCTGAGCTGCGCCGCGCGGCGAGCAGGAGGTCGCGGACGATCACGCACCGCAGTGCGGCGGTCATGGCGCCGGTCCCGAACCGAGGTCGATGCGCAGCGCCACTTCGGCGGCGATTCTTGCCTCATGGTGGCTCGTATACATCACCGCTCCGCCCCGGGATACGTGCTCGGCAACCAGGCCTTGCAGTCCATCCGTAGCTGCGGCATCCAGGGCTGTAAACGGCTCGTCCAGCAACCAAAGCGGCACGCGCTCGCTCAACACGAGGCGCGCCAAGGCGACCCGCCGCCGTTGCCCGCGCGACAGTACCCGCGCCGGCAGATCCTCGCTGCCCGCGAGGCCGAGCCGGTGCAAAGCCTCGCCGACCTGCGCGCGTTGCACCCGGGTTCCGGCGAGAGTGCAGGCTACATCCAGATTCTCCGCCGCGGTCAGGTCATCCTTGATCGCGTCGGCGTGTCCGATGTAGACCAGCTGCCGGCGGAATTCCTCGTGCAACCTGCGAATATCCTCGCCGCACCAGCGCACCAAGCCGCCGGTCGGTTCGAGCAGGCCGCACGCGATGCGCAGGAGGCTCGTCTTGCCCGAGCCGTTGGCTCCCGCGATCCGGAGCAGCTCGCCGCCGCGCAGCGTGAAGTTCAGCGCGTCGAAGAGCCTGCGCTCGCCGCGCGCGCACTGGAGATCGACCGCCTCGAGCGAGGGGATTCCCGAAGTTGTTTGCACCGCGGTGGTCTGTTAGACGCTCTAAGCGGCTGCGAGCTCCGCCCTGACCTCCGCGAGCAGCCGCTCTGCCTCGCTGCCGCGCACCCGGGTGATGTCGTCCTGGTACTTGAGCAGGGTACCGAGAGTGTCGTTGACGGTCTGGGGGTCGAGCGTCATCTTGTCGAGGGCCACCAGCGCTTTCGACCAGTCGATCGTCTCGGCGACGCCCGGCAGCTTGAACAGATCCATCTTGCGCAGTCGCTGCACGAAGGCCACGACTTCGCGCGAAAGTCTTTCGGAAGCCTCCGGAGCCTTGCGCTTCAGAATTTCGAGCTCCTGCACCGCGTCCGGGTAATCCACCCAGTGGTAGAAGCAGCGCCGCTTGATGGCGTCGTGGATCTCGCGCGTGCGATTGGAAGTGAGCACGACGATCGGCGGCTCCTTGGCTTTCACCGTGCCGATTTCAGGGATAGTGATCTGGAAATCCGACAGCACTTCGAGAAGATAGGCCTCGAACGGCTCGTCGGTACGGTCCAGTTCGTCGATCAGAAGCACGGGCGCGGCGCCCTTCTCACCTTCGAGCGCCTGCATCAGCGGACGCTTGATGAGGAAGCGCTCGGAGAAAATGTCCTTGGCGACCGTGTCGCGTGACGCGCCTTCCGTCTCGGCCAGCCTGATCTCGATCATCTGGCGCGAGTAGTTCCACTCGTATACAGCGGAGGCGATGTCGAGACCCTCGTAGCATTGCAGGCGCACGAGCGGGCGGCCGAGGCTGCCGGCCAGGACTTTGGCGATCTCGGTTTTGCCGACCCCGGCCTCGCCTTCGAGGAACAGCGGGCGGCCCATCTTCAGAGCGAGGAATACGGCCGTGGCCAGACTGCGCTCGGCGACGTAGTCGGCGCCTACGAGGAGGGCGAGGGTGTCGTCGATCGACTTCGGAAGCGTGCTCACGCGCGAATTATGCCAGCCTCGCCGGCAAAAGACTTTCCTCGAAGGAAAATCCCATCGTTCGCGCCGTCGCGCGGACGGCATGCGGGCCCGGAACCTTGGGCTCCGGGTACTATTTCACCGCGACTGCGACCGCGCGCCTGAACGCGCCGCCACGCATGAGCAGCGATTCCTTGGCCAATACGCCGAAGCGGCGCGAGGCGATGATACGGTGTTCCCGAGCGTAGGCCTCGTGATTGCTCTCCACGTCGTCGAGGCGGTAGACGTAGTTCACCATGAGCCCTGCCGAACGGCGCATGCCAGTGGCCGAGGTGTCGCCTAGCCAGTTCAAGCGCTCCAGGCGCGCGCCGTTGCCGAGGTGGAACCGCGCCACCGCGTCCAGCGGCTCGTCGTCCTGTTTGGCGTAGAGGAGGTAGTAGGCGCACAGGCGGTTTAGCTGTTTCAGGATTTCCGCGGCGTACGCCTTGTCCTTGAACCAATCCTGTACATCGAGCTTGGCGAGCAGGGCGGTGAGCTCCGAGTGCCGGGGATCGCCTTCGCGCAATCCCGTTCCGCCGGCAAGCCATTTGCGGAAACCCGGGATGGGCGAGAGCGTGGCGAAGGTCTTGAGACGCGGAAACTCGCGGCCGAGATCCTCGGCGACCTGCTTGATGAGAAGGTTGCCGAACGAGATGCCGCGCAGGCCTTCCTGGGGATTCGTGATCGAGTAGAAGATCGCGCAGTCGGCCGAAGCGGGATCGACCACCGGGGAGTCGAGGGCGAGCAGCGGCTGTACCTTGGCGCTCATGCCGCGGGTAAGCGCCACCTCGATGAAGATCACCGGCTCGTCGGGCAACGTCGGGTGGAAAAACGCATAGCAGCGGCGATCGGCCTGAAGTCGGCGGCGGAGGTCGTGCCAGCCCTGGATTTCATGCACGGCTTCGTACTGGATCAGCTTCTCCAGCACCAGGGCGGAGGTTCGCCAGTCGATGCGCTGCAGGATCAGGAACCCGCGGTTGAACCAGGAACGGAACAGGTGGGCGAGATCGGTCTCGATACCCGTCCAATGCGGATGCTCGGCGAGGCCCCGCAGCAGCCGGCGCCGCATCTCCAGCAGCGCGGCGACCCCGCCCGGCGCCATGTTGAGGCGCCGAAAGAGCTCCTGGCGCGGCGATTCCACCGCCCGCTGGAGGCGAACGAGATTTCCGGGGGACGGCTCCTTCCTGTAGGCGTCGGCCGACCGGCCGACCACCTCCGGGTCGAGGGAGAACTCCTTGACGAGGATTGCAAAGAAAACCTCGAGCGCTGGCTCATCCAGCGACTGGTACGCGGTAAGCGCCTCGCGCGCGATGAAAGCGCCGGACACTTCGCCGCGCGAGGACAGGAGCTCGTGGCAGATCGACGCCACGCGGCGGGCGCTGCGCACGGCAGTGCGCGAAGGCCCTCCCGGGCGGGGCGGCGTGGAGCCGAGCAGGCGCTGCAGGAAGAAAGGTCGGTACACGTTACTTGATGGACAAGTCGGGTTGCGCTAGGTTCTGCATTCGGTTCAACGTATTGACGCATGAATTATGCCAGCCCACCGTGACAGGAATAAAACCCTCCCCCAAGATTTCGGAGCCGGCCTATTCCGGCGGCGTCCACTTGAGACTCCACTCGGAAAAGGTGTGTGCGTCCATGGGCTTGGCGACGAAGT
>DATDGA010000375.1:0-4640 GCA_036522335.1 Burkholderiales bacterium | reverse complement strand
CGGAAGCGTGCGCGGCGTGCCCTGCTACGCCTCGGTCGGGCACCTGCCGCAGGCTGTGGAACTCGCGGTGATCGCGACGCCGGCGCAGACGGTGCCCGGGGTCATCGACCGGTGCGGAAGGGCCGGAGTGCGCGCCGCGGTCGTGATCACCGCCGGTTTTTCCGAGGCGGGACCCGAAGGCCGGGCTCTCGAGCGCGCGGTGCTCGACAACGCCCACCGTCACGGCCTGCGCCTCGTCGGCCCGAATTGCCTCGGGATCATGCGGCCGGAGATCGGACTCAACGCCACCTTCGCGCGCGGCACGGCGCTCGCAGGATCGCTCGGCCTGGTTTCGCAGTCGGGGGCCGTCTGCGCCGCAATGCTCGATTGGGCGATGCCCAACAAGGTCGGCTTCTCCAGCGTCGTTTCGCTGGGCGGCTCGACCGATATCGATTTCGGCGAGATCATCGACTATCTGGCGACCGACGTGAAGACCGAGCACATCCTTCTCTACATCGAGGGAATCCGCGATGCACGGCGCTTCCTCTCGAGCCTGCGCGCCGCGGCGCGGGTGAAGCCCGTCATCGTCATGAAAGTCGGCCGCCATCCCGCGGGATCTCGCGCGGCGGTTTCGCACACCGGCGCCATCGTCGGGACCGACGACGTGTTCGACGCCGCGGTCAAGCGCGCGGGCGTGGTGCGGGTGAGCAGCATCGGGCAGCTGGTTGCCGCGGCGCAGGCGCTCGAATCGCGCGTGCGCCCGCAGGGGAGCCGGCTGGCGGTGATCACCAACGGCGGCGGGCCGGGAGTCATGGCGGCCGACCGGGCCGCCGATTTCGGGCTCGCGCTCGCCGAACTGTCCGGCGCCACCGTGGAAGAATTGCGCCGGGTGCTTCCCTCCAACTGGTCGCACGGCAACCCGGTCGATCTCATCGGAGACGCCGGAGCCGACCGTTATCGCGCCGCGGTCGCCGCCTGCCTCGCCGACGAGGGCGTCGACGGAGTATTGACGATACTCACGCCGCAGGCGATGACCGACGCCGAAGAGATCGCGCGCGTGGTCGCGGAGACGGCGCGCGGTGCGGCGAAACCGCTCATCGGCTGCTGGATGGGCGAAGCGAGCGTTGCCGCCGGGCGGAAGATCCTGCAGGAGGCGGGTATTCCCGTGTTCCGCACTCCCGATCCGGCCGTGGAGATGTTCGCGCATCTCGCCGCCTTCTACCGCAACCAGCGCCTGCTGCTGCAGACGCCCGGTCCGCTCGCGCACCAGGCGGCGCCGGACCGCCGCGGTGCGGTGTTCGTGATCGAGTCGGTGCTCGCCCAGGGCCGCAAGCTCCTGAGCGAAACCGAATCGAAGGCCGTGCTCGCGGCGTTCCGCATTCCGATCGCCCGGACCGTACTCGCGCACTCGGCGAACGATGCCATGCTCATGGCGCAGGAGATCGGTTTTCCGGTTGCGATGAAGATCGATTCGCCAGACATCACCCACAAGAGCGATGTCGATGGCGTCCGGCTCAACGTGGCCAGCGCCGAAGCGGCGTTCACCGCCTATCAGGAGATGCTGGCCGCGGTCCACAAGCGCTCGCCGTCCGCGCGCCTCGCCGGCGTCGCGGTCGAACCCATGATCGCCCGGCCTCACGGAAGGGAGTTGATGATCGGCGTGATGCGCGACTCCGTGTTCGGACCGGCGATTACCTTCGGCGCCGGCGGCACGATGGTGGAAATCCAGCGCGACCGCGCGGTCGCCCTCCCGCCGCTGAACGCCTTCCTCGTCGGCGACATGATCCAGGGAACGCGGGTCGCCAAGCTGCTCGGTGCCTTCCGCGACAAACCTGCGATCGACATGCAGGCGCTGGAAGCGGTGCTGCTCCGCGTGTCGGAAATGGTGTGCGAGCTCCCCTGGATCGACGAGCTCGACATCAATCCGCTCATCGTCGACGAGGAGGGCGCCGTGGCCGTCGACGCGCGCATCGTCGTGAGGGACTCGCCGCCGTTGCGCAACCGCTACGCGCACATGGCGATCCATCCGTATCCTGCGGACCTGACGAGCGTGCTCCGCCTGTCGGACGGCTCCCAAGTTACGCTGCGCGCGATCCGGCCGGAGGATGCGGACATGGAGCAGGGGTTCGTGCGCAATCTCTCTCAGAACAGCCGCTACTTCCGCTTCATGAACACGGTGCGCGAGCTCACCCCCGCCATGCTGATCCGATTCACGCAGATCGACTACGACCGCGAAATGGCCTTCGTCGCCGTGCGCGAGGAAGGCGGCCGGGAAATCGAGATCGGAGTCGCCCGTTACGTCACCAATCCGGACGCCCGGACTTGCGAGTTCGCCCTCGTGGTGGCGGACGAGTCCCAAGGCAAAGGTCTCGGTCGGCGCATGCTCGAGCGCCTGATCGAGGTCGCGCGCTGGCGCGGGCTGCGCACCATGGTGGGCCACGTCCTTGCGGGAAACCAGCCGATGCTCGGCCTGTGCAGGAAGCTCGGATTCAAGATCGCGGACCACCCGGAGGACACGGCGGTGAGGCGCGCCGTGCTGGATTTGAGCGCGTCTTCGGGCGTTGCCTAGAGCGCGATGGGACCGTTTCTCGCTATTTACATCCAATCAGAGGAATTTCCATGGCAACAGACAAGAGTCAAAAACAAGATTCTCAAGAGATCGATTTCGCCGCCGTCGAGAAACTGATCCAGGCGCTGGAGCGCGACCTCGCCAAGGTTCGCGGGGGTTCAAGCGACGTGCAGCTTCTGAAGGACGAGGTCGAGACGCTCAAGAATGTTCTCGGCTCCCCGATACGCCGGCACCACTGGGTGAGGGAAGGCCTGCACGGAATGCGCAAGGCCATTGAGGGCGGCACCGAGACCGCCATCGCAGACGGGTTGAAGGCGGGTCAATACATCGCCGAGATCGGGAGAATCCTCGGCATGTGACCCCGGGCCTTGCGCCCCGCGGTGCGCACCGGTTCTCCGAGTGATGCCTCCGAGTTGCTCAGGCAACCTTCTGGCTCATGCAGCGCTTCAGGCCCGCGACATCGATGATGCGGATATGCTTTTGATGGACGCGGATGAGGTTGTCGTCGTGGAACCTGGAGAAGGTGCGGCTGACCGTTTCCAGCTTCAGGCCCAGATAGCTGCCGATCTCCTCGCGAGTCATGCGCAAGTTGAATTCCGAGGGCGAGTAGCCGCGCGCGGTGAAGCGCTGCGACAGGTTGAGCAGGAACGTCGCGAGCCGCTCCTCGGCGCGCATCGTGCCCAGCAGCAACATGACGCCGTGCTCGCGCACGATCTCGCGGCTCATCACCTTGTGGAACTGGCGCTGCAGCCCCTGCATGTCGTGGCCGAGGTTCTCCAGCCGCGAATACGGAATCACGCACACGTCGCTGTCCTCCAGCGCCACCGCGTTGCAGATATGCACCTCGGGGCCGATTCCGTCCATGCCGAGCATCTCTCCTGCCATGTGAAAGCCGGTCACCTGGTCGCGCCCGTCCTCCAGCGTCTGCACGGTCTTGAAGAAGCCGCTGCGCACGGCGTAGAGCGAGCTGAACCCGTCCCCGGCCCGGTACAGGCTGTCGCCGCGCTTCAGGCGGCGGCGGGTGTACACCAGTTCTTCGATCCGGTCCATGTCGAGCTCGGCGAGCCCGCAGGGCAGGCACAGCTCCCGCAGGCCGCAACTGGAGCATCGTGTCGGCAGCCTGGCGACGTTTCCGCTTTCGACTCTTCGCAGCGGAATCGCGGGTCGTTGGACCGGTTCAAAGGTTCGTACGGTTGCGGGGGTTGTCATGGTGTTCTCCTTGTTGCTGCGTTTCGAATCCGTATCCGGCGCTAGTGCCGCGTGGCGCCGAGACTTGCAATGACTTCCTTCACCTTGTCCATTTCGGTGCTCTTGTCGAAGAAGTAGCTCGCTCCGGCCTCGAGGCAGGCGCGCCGGTACTGCGCGTGAGGATGGTTGGTGAGGACGATGAACGTTACTTCCGGGGCCTTCGCATGCACTTCCCGCAGCACTTCGATGCCGCTGCCCCCGATGAGGTGAATGTCGAGAATGACCGAGTCCGGCCGGGTGCGGAGTATGGCTTCGACCGCCGATTGCGGCGTGTCGGTGTTGCCCACGACCGATACGCCCTCGATCTCGCGCAGCTGCGCGCAAAGGCGCTCGCGGATCGGGCCCGAGTCCTCGACGACGAAGACCCGGTTCCGGGCTAACGGTGCTGTTTCCATGTGGCTCAGTGTGGGAGCCGGCGAGCCGCCGCACCATCAGCCTCGCCTGATGCTGTGTGTCGGCGCTTCCTGAAAAACGATGTAGGACGGCGCCGACGGACCCTAGGAATCCTCCTACAGCGAAGGAGGAAGGGCGTATCCGCTTGAATGAACGGTCGAACTGGCGGAGGAGGAATGCCTCTGCCGGCCGCTCAGGAATTGCCGGAGTCGGGTTCGTCGATCAGCCGGTGGCGGATGGCGTAGCGGATGAGCTCGGCGGGGTTGCTCAAGCTCATCTTCTCCATGATGCGCGCCTTGTGCGTGCTCACCGTCTTGACCGAGAGGTTCAATTCTCTGCCGATGTCGGAAACCCCTTTGCCCGAGACGAGCATCCGGAAAACCTGGAATTCGCGGTCCGAGAGCGCGCCGTGGGGAGGACCGTCGGTCTGCGGCATCGCCCCGAGCGCGAG
>DATDGA010000374.1:0-1921 GCA_036522335.1 Burkholderiales bacterium | reverse complement strand
TTGATCGACAGGTGGGTTCAGCGTTACTCCGTCGGCGTCACCTACCGCAAGGACACCTACAACGAGGAACCGAATCTCCAGAGCCCCTCGCAGCTGCCCCCGGACCAAACCATCGCCGCACCCTTTATCCGCTATGAAGTCGTCGAGGACGCCTATGAGCAGTACAAGAACATGAATCTGATCGAGCGCCCTGAATACTTCGTGCTGGGTGTCCAGTCCAGCGTGCAGCTGGGCCACAGTTGGACAGCGTTCGGCTCGACCGAAGACCTCTGGCTCTACTCCGCCAGCGCAAGCGATGGATTCCGTATGCCCTCGGGCGGAATCCTGCTCGCGTCCGCCTCTACGAGCGGGCAGTCGGGCTACGGTCCGACCAACAGCCAGGCGAGGAGCGGTTCGGTCAAGTATTACAGCCACCCCGACAGCCGTACGCTGCTTTATACGTCGCTCGCGGCGGATTCCCTCAAGGACGCCACCCAATCCACCCAGCTCGTGCTCGGCGGAGACACCGGTCTGCGCGGTTATCCTCGAAACTATCAGAGCGGCGACCGGCGCGTACTGTTGAACGTCGAGGGCCGCGTCTACACCGACTGGTATCCGCTTCGGTTGTTCCGCGTGGGTGGCGCGGTGTTCTACGATCTGGGCCGCGCCTGGGGCGGCCCGAACGCCAATACGGAGAACGCCGGCTGGCTCGACGACGTGGGCTTCGGCTTGCGCATACTCAGCGCGCGTTCCACTTTCGGAAACGTGCTGCACATTGATCTCGCCTTCCCGCTGAACCACGACCCCAACATCAGACGGGTCCAGTTTCTGGTGACTACCAGGGTCGCGTTTTGAGACCGGCACTCCGGGGCGGGAGTCATCGGCTAGAATCGGCAGAGGTCGAGTGCCGACCCCTGCACCGTCACCCTTGATCGGAAGAGAGAGATGAAACGGTTTTCCACATTTTGCGCGACGCTGCTGCTTTCCTGCTCGGCCACCATCCACGCCCAGGACTATCCCAAGGGGCCGGTCACCCTGGTCATTCCGCTCGCGCCGGGAGACGCCACCGACACGTCCGCGCGAGCTATGGCCGACGAGATCTCGCGCGAACTGAAGGTCGCGGTCGTCCCGGTGAACCGGCCCGGCGCGGGCGGCGCGCTCGGGGCAGAACTCGTGGCGAAGTCGAAGCCCGACGGCTACACCATCATTCTTGCGAACAACGCGTCGCTCGTCTTCCGGTCGATCCTCGATCCCAAGACTGCAAGTTACAACCCGCTCACCGATCTCACGCCGCTCGGACTCGCGATGCGCTCGCCGAGCATCCTTGCCGTGCGCGGAGATGCGCCCTACAAAACTTTGCGCGAAATGGTGGATCACGTGAAAAAGAACCCGGGGAGCGTACGCATAGGCACCGCCGGGGCGGGATCGGTAGGCGATTTCTGCGTGCTGACGCTCAATTCGCTCACGGGAGCGGGACTCACCACGGTGCCGTTCACCGGTGCCTCGCCCGCCGTCACTGCGCTGCTCGGCGGACATGTCGAAGGCGTCATCCTCGCGCTCGGCACGATGACGAGCCACCTGAGGAGCGGCACGCTGCGGGGCATCGTCATCTCGAGCACTTATCCGGATTTCCCGGACATCCCGACCTTGTCGGAGCTCGGCTACTCGGAGCAGCTTTTCGGGATCTGGGTGGGATTCTTCGCGCCGGCAAGCGTGCCCGCCGAAGTCACGCGGGCCCTGGTTCCCGCGCTGGAGCGCGCCATCCGGTCCCCCGCTGTTGGGGCTAAGCTCAAGCCGCTCGGGATGCTGCTGGAATATTCGTCGCCGGAGAAGCTGCTGGTCGAGATCCGCGAAGAGCACGCGCGCGTGCAAGGCCTTGCCCGTAAGGCCGGTCTCGTCAACTGAGAACGATCACGGCAACTGGATCTTGCCGCCGCCGCCC
>DATDGA010000373.1:0-1669 GCA_036522335.1 Burkholderiales bacterium | reverse complement strand
CAGATCAAATACGTTCTTCAACTGGACTCGCTTCGCACAGAAAGAGTAGCGAGCCAGGCTCAATCGCGCGCCGCCGCCGAGACTGCCAGCGTCACGCGCGCCACCTCGATCAGTTCCGAAGACGGGATCGGGGATGTCCTGCCTTCCCGTATGGCAGTCACGAATGCCTCCACGCAGGCCTTGTGCCCCTTGTCCTGCTTCCACAACTTCATCGCTTCGAATCCCGGCCAGCCGAAGCCGCGCAGCGTACGGAAATCGTCCAGCTGCAGTATGCGACCGGCACAGAAAACTTCCAGGCGCTCCTTGGGAAACGATGGATGTCCGTTAGAGAGGTAGTGAACGACGCCCGCCGAGCCGTCGGAAAAGCGGAGCGATATCGTCATGCAATCGTCCGCAGTCCTTGCCGCGGTCACCTGCTGCCCGACGATCGGGCATCCCGCGAGGAAGCGCAGCAAGTCGATGAAGTGACAAGCCTCGCCGACGATCCGTCCGCCGCCCGAATCGGGATCGCGAGTCCAGTGTCCCGCCGGAACGGCGCCCGCGTTGACGGTCGCAACGAAAAATCTCGGATCGCGGCAAGCTTCGAGCAGCGCCTTCATCCTGAGAATGTGTGGCGCGAAGCGGCGGTTGAACCCCACCATGAGGACGGGCGCCGGATGGCCACCTGCGCCGGCAGACCGGACTGTTTCTTCGATCGCGACGATCTCCTCGGGGCGAATGGCGAGCGGTTTTTCGACGAAGACGTGCTTTCCCGCCTTCAATCCGTCCACGACGTAGCGCGCATGGGAATCGTGGCGCGTGGCGATCACTATCGTATCGATTTTCGGATCGCCGAAAACCGCGCCGACGTCCGTGGCGGACAGCTCGAAGCCGAACCTTTTTCCGACATGCGTCCCCGTGAAGCCATTGGCCGAAACAATCGCACGCAACCTGGACCGGGTGCCGGCGAAAGCAGGAATGAGAACCGACGAAGCAAAATTTCCCGCCCCCACGAATCCAATGACGGGTCCTCCCGTGGGTACGGCCTTGGTTCCTGAGACCGCGACCGTGCGCTCCTCTGCGGCAGGCTCCGCGCTCGCCCCTTCCGGGAACTCGAGCAGCACTCCAAGGGCAGGCGCGTCTCCGGTGATGACCTCATAGGCTCTTGCAGCTTCCTGAATCGGAAAACGATGGGAGATGAGAGGGCGCACATCGAGCCGCTTGTCGGCCATCATGTCGAGCACCGCTTCAAAATTGCGCTGCTCGGTCCAGCGAACGTAGCCGATGGGATAGTCGCGGCCCTTCTCCTCGTATTCGGGGTCGTAGCGGCCGGGGCCGTAGGAGCAGGACACCTGGAAAGTCAGCTCCTTCTCGTAGAAATCCGCGCGCGACAGATCGAGCCCGGTGACGCCGACGAGCACGATGCGGCCGCGCTTGCGGCACATTTGGGCCGCCTGATGCACCGGATCGCTGCTTTTCGTCGAAGCGGCGATCAGCACGCCATCGACGCCCCGCCCCATGGAAAGCGCTAATGCCGCTGGAACCGGGTCGGCTTCCACACCAAGGTCGATTGTTTCCGCGCCAAACTGCCGCCCCAACGCGAGCCGCGCGCGATCGAAGTCGAGCCCGATCACCCGGCAGCCTTGGGCGCGAAGCAATTGAACGGTCATGAGTCCCACGAGCCCCAGTC
>DATDGA010000372.1:0-8364 GCA_036522335.1 Burkholderiales bacterium | reverse complement strand
CATTCCCGCCGGGCCGGCGATACCGAGGAAGGAGCTCGCCTCGTACCCCGGCACGCTTTGCGCGACCGTGGGCACGTCCGGAAGCGAAGGCGAGCGATCTGGCGAGCTCACCGCAAGCGGCCTGAACTTTCCCGCCTGGATCTGAGGGTAGGAGTTGGTGAGTGCGTCGATGAGCAGCTCCATGCGACCTGAGAGCACTTCGGTCAGCGGCTCGGAGCCGCCGCGAAACGGCACGTGCTGCATGTCTATCCCCGCCATGGAAACGAACATTTCCGCCGCGAGATGGTAGAGCGTGCCCATACCCGGCGAGGGATAGTTCACCTTTCCTGGGTTGCTCCTGACATAGGCTATGAACTCGTCCAGGGTCTTGAAACGCGAGTCTGAGCGGACCGAAAACACCAGCGGATAGCTCACGATCGTTGAGATCCAGGAAAAATCCCGAATCGCATCGTAAGGAAGCTTTCGCGTCGTCGCCGCCTGGGTCACGAAGGCGCCGCTTACCACGAGCAGCGTATAGCCGTCGGCGGCGGACTTGGCGACATACTCGTTGGCAATGATGCTGCCGGCCCCGGTGCGGTTCTCCGGTACCACCTGGCGGCCCAAACCCTCGCTCATCTTCTGCGCCACGATCCTTCCGACCACGTCGACGTTCCCGCCCGTGGGAAAACCGATAATCAGCCTGATCGGTTTGGCGGGAAACTCCTGCGCCGAGAGGAGCGACGGCAGGAGCAGCAGCGCGGTGAACGCGAGGCGGCAGGCGCGTCTCATGTGTTCTCTCAATCCGCGCGAATGTTGTTCTCGCGCACCACCTTGCCCCAGCGCTGCATCTGGGTGTCGAGCCACTTCGCCAATTCCTCGGGGGGGCCGACGACGAGGTCAATGCCCAGCGTCTCGTTGAGCAACTTGCGCACGTCGGGCAGGTTGAACGCCTTGACGAGCTCCGCGTGAAACTTGTCCATGATCGGCTTGGGCACGCCGGCGGGCGCGAAAATCGCCCACCAAGCGAGCGCTGAGAAACCCGGCAGTCCCTGCTCGGCGAGCGCGGGCACATCGGGTAAGGCACGCGAGCGCGTGTCCCCAGTGACCGCGATAGCACGAAGTTTTCCGCCCGTCACGTGCGGGGTGATCACCGCCACCGAGCCGATAGCAAGATCGATCTGGCCGCCGACCGCATCCGCCGTCATGGGCCCGCCGCCCTTGTAGGGAATGTGAATGAGACTAATGCCGGAAGCCTGTTGCACGAGGACCATGGTCAGGTGCCCGAGGCTACCATTGCCCACCGAGCCGATGCTCAGCGTGCCGGGTTTCGCTTTCGCCGCGGCAACGACATCGACGAAGGTCTTGTAGGGCTTCGCGGTGCCGGTCGCGATCGCCATCGGCGCAGTGCCGATCAGCATCACCGGTGCGAGATCCTTCACGGTATCGAACGGCAGGTTCGGAATCAGGAAAGGATTCACCGCGTGGTAATCGAAAACGAAGATGAATGTGTAGCCGTCAGCCGGCGCCTTGGCGACGAAAGCGGTACCGATCGTTCCGGACGCGCCAGCCCGGTTCTCGACGACGAACGGCTGGCCCATGGAATCGGAGAGCTTCACGGCGATCAGGCGCGCCATGGGATCGGTCGAGCCTCCGGGCGGATACGGAACGACGAATTTCACCGGTTTGGTCGGCCAGGCCTGCGCCCAGGTGGTCATCGGCGCGAGCGCGCACAGCGCCATCGTCGCCAGCGCGGTGGCGCGAAGAACGGAACGCATCATGATTCCCCCTTTCCCCAACGAGGCGCAGGTTACCACTGCCCGCCGGTATAATCCACGCTCCTCCGGAGCCGCGCGTACGCAGATGAAAATCGCAATGATGGGCTCGGGCGGCGTGGGCGGCTTCCTCGGCGGGCGGCTCGCGCACGCCGGATACAACGTGAGCTTCATCGCGCGCGGCGCCCATCTCGCCGCGATGCGCGAGCACGGCCTGCTCATCGAAAGCGAAGCTCACGGCGACATCCTCATCCCCAAGGTTCGCGCGACCGACGACCCTGCGTCCCTCGGATCGGTCGACCTGGTCATCCTTTCGGTGAAGCTGTGGGACACCGAATCCGCGATCCGGCAGATCAAGCCGCTGCTCAAGCCCGGCACCGGGGTGCTCTCGCTGCAGAACGGCGTGATCAGGGACGACACCTTGCGCCGCGAGCTGGGCGACGCGGCCGTGATGGGTGGCGTGTGCTACGTCGGAACAGTCATCGCGCGGCCCGGAGTGATCCTGCAGACTGGAACGATGCAGCGCGTGGCGCTCGGCGAGTACGACGGCCGCATCTCCGAGCGAGCGCGCTTCCTGCACGAGGCGCTCGTCAAATCGGGCGTGACCTCGGAGCTCTCCGGCGACGTGCGCCGCGCGATCTGGGAAAAGTACGTGTTCCTCGTGGGGCTGTCGGCGACCACCGCCGCAATGCGTACGACCGTGGGACCGATCCGGAAAAATCCGCGTACGCGCGCCTTCCTGCTCGAGATCATGCGCGAGGTGGTTGCGGTGGGACGTGCGCAAGGCATCGCCCTTCCCGCCGACTACGCCGACGCCTGCCTCGCTCGCGCCGACGGGCTGCCCGAGGACATGGCCGCTTCCATGGCGCACGACCTGCAGCGCGGCAATCGGCTGGAGGTCGAGTGGCTGAGCGGCGGCGTGGTGCAGCTCGGCGCCGCGGCCGGCGTCCCCACGCCGGCCAACCGCGCGGTGTGGGACATTCTCGCCCTGTACGCCGAGGGCGGAAAGCCCGCGTGACCGCGCCGCAGCTCACCGTGCGCGGCATCCGCGCCCGGGCAGTCGAGGTACCGATGAAGCTGCCGCTCAGCACGAGCGCGGCGACGATACGCAGCGCGCCCCTGCTGCTCGTCGATGTCGAGACCGAGGAAGGCGTCACCGGACACTCCTATCTCTTCTGCTATCTGCCCGCCGCGGCCGGCGCGATCGCCCCGATGCTCGGCGAGATCGATCTCACGGTGAAGGGCGACCGGATCTCGCCCGCCGATCTCTGGGCCAAGCTCGCGCGCCGCTTTAAGCTGATCGGCGTGCAGGGCATCGTGCGCATGGCGATGAGCGCGTTCGATGTCGCCTGCTGGGACGCGCTCGCTGTCGCCGCGAAGAAGCCTTTGGTTACCCTGCTGGGTGGGGAGCCGCGCCGCATCCCCGCGTATAACAGCAACGGCCTCGGGCTAATGGCGCCCGAAGCCGCCGCGGACGAGGCGGAAAAGCTCCTCGAAGGCGGATTCCGCGCCGTGAAGCTGCGGCTCGGCAACGCGACGCTGGAAACCGATCTCGCCGCGGTGCGCGCGGTGCGCAAGCGTCTCCCGGAGGAAGTGAAACTCATGGTGGATTTCAACCAGGCGCTTTCGCTGGAGGAGGCACTCCGGCGCGGACGGGCGATCGACGGCGAGGGCATCTTCTGGATCGAGGAACCCATCCGCCACGACGACTACCGCGGCTGCGCGGAACTCGCACGGGAGCTCGCGACCCCCGTGCAGATCGGCGAGAACTTCTCGTTGCCGCAGAGCATGGAGGAAGCGCTCGCGGCGGGTGCGTGCGACTACGTGATGCCGGACCTCGAGAGGATCGGCGGAGTGAGCGGCTGGCGGCGCGCTGCGACCCTCGCCGAGGAACACGGCGTTCCCATGTCATCGCATCTCTTCCCGGAGACGAGCGCTCACCTGCTCGCCGTGACTCCGACCTGTCACTTCCTCGAGTACGTCGACTGGGCCGACGCGATCCTCGCCGAGCCGCTTTCCATCGTCGACGGATCGGCAGTCGTCCCCGATCGTCCTGGAACCGGGGTGGTGTGGGACGAGAAAGCGGTCAAGCGCTACGCAATGGCCTAGGCCGCGCAGTCACGCGGAAAGCGCCCGGTCGAGCGCCGCGACCAGCGGACCGAGCTTGGGCGGACTCGCTTCCAGGGCGATTCTCACGCCGCGTCCCTCGAGCGCAGTGCTGCACACCGGACCGATGGAAGCGACCAGCGTCCGGTTCAGATTTGCGGCAAGCGAGCCGCCTCTGCCCAGTTTTTCGGCGAGCGCGAACAGATTGTGCGCCTGGGACGCGCTGGTGAACACCGTGGCATCGACTTGCGCGCGCTCGAGCGCGTCGATCAATCGCACGAGCGGCGCGGTATCCTCAGGAAGCGCCCACCGGTAAGTGGGGATCTCCACGACGTCCGCGCCCTTCGCGCGCAGCGCCTTTTCCAGCTCGACGTTGGTCTCGCCGTAGCGCTGCACGATGACGCGCTCGCCGCCGACCGTCACGTCTCGAAGCGATTCCAGGATTTCGGCGGTGGTGTAGGGCTCTTTCGCGCTGCGGTCGATGCGCACTTCGCGCGAGCGCAGCGCCGCGGTTGGCTTGGGTCCGCGCGCAGCCACTATGCACCGCGCCAGCAAGCTCAGAAGCCCGGGCGTGATTCCGAGCGAATCGGTCGCGCCAAAGAGCGCCTGCGTGCCGACGCCGGTTTGGAAGATCGCGATCTTGGGAGGATGCGACTCCATTTCGCCAACCAGCCGAGAAATCCTGGCGTTGTCTACGTCAGGAACCTCCGCGAGCGCGGGGGCGAGCATCGGCCGTCCCCCGTGCTTTGCTACGAGCTCGCCCAGTTGCCGCCCGAGCCGGCTCTCGAGTATCGCGACCGTCTTGGATTTCACGAAGACCGCGCCGCCCCCAGGATGGGTAGCCCCGGCTGCGGCCGTACCGTCAGGGAAATCGCGATCGGATGTGCGCTGGTCAGTAGTAGCGTACCAGCATGATGATCCCGCAGACTACCGCCGCGACCGAGGTGCAGGCGATGATCCAGCCCGCGGGCGTGGGGTGCGCTTCGACCAGCGTGTCCAGGTTCATGTGCATGTCGTCTCCGCTCCGGGTAATTTGCCGCGACGACACCCACTGGTTTGCGTACTTTTCGAGCGTAAGCTCCGCGTTCGGATAGAAAAGCAGCATCGCACCGACCACGACACCCAAGGCGCTGCCCAGGATCAGAAACCACTTGAAGCTGTCGAAGGCGATCGTGAAGACGGGCGCAAGGCGTTGCTCCGCAAGCGCGGCGCCGAGGGCGCGCGAGTCGAACCCGGCCGCCAGGCCGAAAATCGCGACGAGGCCGCCCAAGACGAAACTTCCGGCGACCCAACGCTGGTACCTGTGCGCCGCCCGGTCCGTCTCGCGCGGCACCTCGACCGATTTCAGAGCGTGGCGGGTCGAGACCCAGCGGTTGAGTCCATGAAACATCCGCACCACGTTCTGACTGGAAACGATCAGGCCGACGCCCACCGCGAGACCGGCGATGGACACGACGAGGAACAACACGATCAAGCATTGGACGAGCAACTGCCACATCAGATTGCTGTAAGCACCCATGTGTCCTCCGATTCTGGACCGGTCGACCGCAGAGTCTGCGGGCCCGATCGAGCCTTTTCTCTGGAAATAACGTCAAAGTAGCGAGCTTACAGGATCGCGTCAACTCCGCCCAACCGGCATTCACCGGGACCGAACGGGCCGCAGATTCCGCACGGATAGCTGAGAGTGTTCCGCGGTGTCTCCGGCATGCCGAATCCAGGCCACGGATTCCCATCGTTTCGATGAGCGCTAATCAATCAGCTTTAATGTGCGCTTCTCGGATCACTTTGCCCCACTTCTGGAAATCGTCCTTCACGAGCTTGGCGAACTCCTCGGGCGTGCCGGTGTTCGGCACCAGGCCCTGCTTGGCGAGCTGCTCGCGCGTGTCCGGATCGGCGACGATCGCGCGGATTTCGGCGTTGTACCGCGCGAGCATTTCCGGCGGCAATCCCGGCGGCGCCCATACGCCGAGCCACAGGTCCACGTCGTATCCGGTGACGCCCTGCTCGTGCAACGAAGGGATGTTCTGGAAAAGCGGATGGCGCTCCTTCAGGCTTTCGCCGAGCACCTTGACCTGGCCCGCCTTGATTTTCGGCAGCGCAACGTGGATCGGCAGGAACATCGTCGGAATGATCCCAGCGATCAAATCGTTCTCCGCCTGCGCCGAGCCCTTGTACGGAACGTGAACGATGTCGAGGCCGGCTTGCAGTTTCAGCAGCTCCATGCAGAGGTGGTGGTGGGTGCCGTTTCCCGGGGAACCGTAGTTGAGTTTTCCGGGCTGCGACCTTACCCAGGCGATGAACTCCTGCGCCGTACCGACGGGCACCGATTTGTGCACCACCAGCGCGAGACTCGTCGAGCCGACGCTCGTGATTGCGGTGAGATCCTTCACCACGTCGTAGGGGATCTGCGGATAAAGATGCGGCGCCGTGACGATCGACGCGGGTCCGACCATGATGGTGTGGCCGTCGGGCGGCGACTTCACCACGATTTCGGTGCCTATCGTCCCGGAGGCGCCCGGCCGGTTCTCGACAAAGAACGGCTGGTCCCAGCGCGCCTGAAGCTTGGGGGCGAGCAGCCGGGCCACGATATCGGGGCCCACACCAGGGGTGAAGGAAACGATAATCCGAACCGGGCGCTTGGAAAGTCCTTGGCTGAAGGCGCGGAAGGGCGCTGCTGCCGCAATGGCAAGCGCAGCAAGCATGCGCCGGCGGGACTGGGTGGGACTGCGGTTCATCGAGTTTCCTCCCGAATGAGGAACGCGGTCATTGTAGGCTGGGGCCGCGCGCCCTGCCACCGGTGAACGCCGCGCATCGAGAGAGTATTCCGGACCGATGTGCTCGACGTGCAGCGGACGTTTCAGATCAGGCAGAGCCCCACACTTCGCGCGCCAATTCGATCACGAGCGAAAGTTTTCTCCACTGGTCGTCCTCGGTGAGCAGATTGCCGTGATGGGTGCTGGCGAAACCGCACTGCGGACTCACGCATAGGTTCTCCATCGGAACGTATCTTGCGGCCTGCTCGATGCGTCTCTTCAGCTCGTCCTTGTTCTCAAGCACCGGCGTCTTCGTCGACACCAAGCCGAGCACCACTTTCTTTTCCTTCGGAACAAGACGCAACGGTTCGAAGCCGCCGGCCCGTTCTGTATCGAATTCGAGAAAGTAGCCGTCGACATCGGTCTCTTCGAATACGGCCTGGGCCACCGGACCGTATCCGCCCTCGGCAAGCCAGGTGCTTTTCCAATTGCCGCGGCAGGTGTGCATGGCGATCGTCATTCCCGCGGGACGGTCGGCGACAGCCGCATTGACCGCTTTGGCGTACATGTGCGGTAGCGCGTCGGGATCGTCGCCGCGGGCGCGGCAGCTCGCCCGGAATTTCTCATCGCACAGGAACGAGAAGCTGGTGTCGTCGATCTGCACGTAAGTGCAGCCCGCCGCCGCCAGGCTCCGGATTTCCTCCCGGTAGACGCGCCCGACGTCGCTCCAGAGCTCGTCCAGATCGGGATATGCTTCGCGGCTGATCGCCGCCCGCCCGCCGCGATGATAGAGGATGGACGGCGACGGCATGGTGAACTTGGGCGTCTCGTGCGCGACCGATTTCAGAAACTCGAAGTGATCGAGCATCATCGGACGCGCCCGACGCACCCTGCGCCGCACCTTCGGCGTATAGCGCGGATCGTCGGAACCCGCGAATTTGTACGATTTCTGATCGAGCTGGATCTCGACGCCGTCGATCTTCCCGAGGAAGTCGTGATTCCACCAGCCGCGGCGATACTCGCCGTCGGTGACGCTCCGAAGACCCAGGGCCTCCTGGCGGGCGACCGCCTCGCGGATGCAGCGGTCCTCGATCGCGCGCAGATCCCCTGCGCTCAATTCACCGCGCTCCACTTTCGCGCGTGCTTCCTTGATCGCCGCGGGCCGAAGGAGGCTCCCGACCTGGTCCGCCCTGAATGGCGGCCGCGCATCGGCGTTCATCGAAATTCCGGGTCCACGACTGGCATCGGCGGGTGGAGAAAGGGAAACTTCAACGGGGCCTTCGTCGCCCGACGCGCCGCTTCGACCCGCGACGCTACGAGCGCCGGCGCGACGTTGCCTCGGCTCCGCGCTCGAGCGTCCGGTACCGCTCCTCGATTTCCCGCACCCGCTCCTCGGCCTTCAGACGCTCGGTAACGTCGTTGATCACGCCCAGGCGGGCCCGGCGGCCGTCGAAGTCGAGGTTGAAGGATACGATTTCGACGTTGATCTGTTCGCCGTTCTTCTTCAGGTGGCGGGCCGCGCGCTGCATGTACGAACGGCTCTGGTCCTGAAAGCCTTTGAGCAGCTGGCCGATGTCTTCCGAAGGGCGCAAGTGCTCCAGGGTCATCGAGAGGAATTCTTCCTTCGAATAACCGTAGTGCTTGGTCGCGGCCTGGTTGACGGCGAGGAAAGCGAGGGTTTCGTTATCCACCACCCACATCGGGTGCGGGTGGATGTCGAAGAGCATCCTGTACCGCAGTTCGCTGTCCTCAAG
>DATDGA010000371.1:0-2654 GCA_036522335.1 Burkholderiales bacterium | reverse complement strand
GTGCCCATGGTCATGCAGTGCCCGTGCGAGCGGTTCATGCACGACTCCGCCTCGTGGAACTCCTGGAGTGTGATCTTGCCGGCGCGCAGGTCCTCCGACATCGACCAGGTGTTGGTGCCCGAGCCGATCTCGGTGCCGCGGTACTTGCCCGAGAGCATCGGGCCGCCCGAGACGCCGATCGCCGGGATATCGACGCTCGCCGCGCCCATGAGGAGCGACGGCGTCGTCTTGTCGCAGCCCATGAGCAGCACCACGCCGTCCAGGGGATTCGCGCGGATCGATTCCTCGACGTCCATGCTGGCGAGATTGCGGTACAGCATCGCCGTGGGACGCAGCAGCGTCTCGCCGAGCGACATCACCGGAAATTCGAGAGGAAATCCGCCCGCCTCGAGCACGCCGTTGCGGACGTGCTCGGCGATCGTGCGGAAATGACTGTTGCAGGGCGTGAGCTCGGACCAGGTGTTGCAGATGCCGATCACCGGGCGTCCGTCGAACTGATCCTGCGGCACGCCGCGGTTCTTCACCCAGCCGCGGTAGATGAAGCCGTAGATGTCCTGCCTGCCGAACCACTGGACGCTGCGCAGCTCCGGTTTCTTCTTGGCCATGTCAGTACGTTGCCCTGCCGCCCGAGATGTCGAATACCGCGCCGGTCGAGAACGCGCAATCCTCGGAGGCGAGCCAGCACACGAGCGACGCGATCTCGTCGACCGTGACGAAGCGGTTCATCGGGATTTTCGCGAGCATGTAGTCGATGTGCTGCTGGGTCATCTGGTCGAAGATCGCGGTCTTCGCCGCCGCCGGCGCCACGCAGTTCACCAGCACCCCGGTCTGCGCCAGTTCCTTGCCGAGCGACTTGGTGAGCGCGATCACGCCGGCCTTGGAGGCGCTGTACGCGACCGCGTTGGGGTTGCCTTCCTTGCCCGCGATCGAGGCGATGTTCACGATGCGCCCGTACTGGCGCTTCACCATCTGCGGGACGACCGCGCGGCAGCATAGGAACTGGCTGGTGAGATTTACCTTCAGCACGCGCTCCCACTCGTCGAGAGGGTATTCGACCGTTGGCGAGTTCAGACCCGCGATGCCGGCGTTGTTCACGAGCACGTCGATCTGGCCCAGTTCCGCGATCGCTCTCGCGGTCGCGCGCTCGACCGCCGCCGGGTCCGACACGTCGACCGGGTCCTTCTTCGCTGCGACGTCCCACACGCGCACGTTGGCGCCCGAGGCTTCCATGCGCTCGGCGATCGCCGCGCCTATGCCCTGGGCGCCGCCGGTGACGATGGCCATGCGCCCCCTGAGATCGAGCCGGTTCATTTCCCTATTCCTTTACAGCGCCGGTCATGCCCGAGACATAGTACTCGACGAAAAAAGAATACAGGATCGCGACCGGCAGCGAGCCGAGCAGCGCGCCCGCCATGAGCGCACCCCAGTGATAGACGTCCCCTTCGACCAGCTCGGTGACCACGCCTACCGGCACGGTCTTCACTTCGGAGGAGGACACGAAGGTGAGCGCGTAGATGAACTCGTTCCACGAGAGCGTGAAAGCGAAGATCCCGGCAGAGATGAGTCCGGGCACCGCGAGCGGGAGGATGATCTTCACCAGGATCTGCCAGCGCGTGGCGCCGTCGATCAGCGCACACTCCTCGAGCTCGAACGGGATCGAGCGGAAATATCCCATCAGCAGCCAGGTGCAGAACGGAATCAGAAAAGTGGGATAGGTGAGGATCAGCGCCCAGCGCGTGTCGAACAGGCCCAGCTTGAAGACGATGGCCGCGAGCGGGATGAAAAGTATCGAGGGCGGCACGAGGTAGGCAAGGAAGATGGCAAGCCCCACCTGGCGCGAGCCGTGGAAGCGCAAGCGTTCGATCGCGTAGGCCGCGAAGACGCTCGCCGCGAGAGAGGTGAAAGTAGCCGCCACCGACACGATGACGGTGTTCAACATCCAGTCGGGATACGGCGTCTCGAAGATGAGGTGGCGGAAGTGCTCGAGCGTGGGCGCCGCGACCCAGAACGGGTTGCCCTCGTGCGAGAGCAGCTCCGCGTTCGGCTTGAGCGCCGTGGTCGCCATCCAGTAGAACGGAAAGAGCAGCACGAAGACGAAGATGCCGAGTGGCATGTAGAGCGTCACCACGCGGCGCGGCAGCGACTCGAGGTACGACATGCCCTGCGCCTGCAGGTCTTCTTTCATCGACGTCGTCGCATTTGCGTTCATCGCGGGCCGCGTTTCAATCGCGAGCGCCCTGCTGCCAGGCGCGCCGCTGCAGGCCGAAGTAGCTGAAGAGGATCGCCGCGAGCAGGAAGGGGATCATCATCGTGGCGAGCGCCGCGCCCTCGCCCAGGGAGCCGCCGGAGATGGCGCGCTGGAAGGAGAGCGTGGCCATGAGGTGCGTGGCGTTGAGCGGACCGCCGCGGGTGATCACGTAGATCAGCTGGAAGTCCGTGAAGGTGAAGAGCACCGAGAACGTCATTACCACCGCGATGATGGGCGTGAGCAGAGGCAGCGTCACGAAACGGAAGCGCTGCCACGGCGTGGCGCCGTCGAGCGCCGCCGCCTCGTAGAGCGAAGGCGAGATCGTCTGCAGGCCGGCGAGGAGGCAGATCGCCACGAACGGCACGCCGCGCCAGATGTTGGCAGCGATGACCGAAAGGCGCGCATT
>DATDGA010000370.1:0-2621 GCA_036522335.1 Burkholderiales bacterium | reverse complement strand
GGATAGCTATTCCTTTCTCGGTCATCCTTGGCGCTCTTGTATTCCCCCGGTTATGTTCCCGCAAGCCGGCGCTGATCATTGATGAAAAAGGCATCACTGACAACGCCTCTGGTATGTCGGTGGGGTTTGTGCCGTGGGACGATATTACCGGAACAGGAATCGCTGTATTTCGAAAGCGCCGATTCCTCGGCATCTCGGTCCGTAATCCAGAGGAGTACTTGGCCAAAGCGGGTAGGCTGAAGCGCATGTTGATGAAAGCAAATCAACGCGCCCTTGGCTGTGTAATCAATATTCCGCAAGCTACACTGCCGGTTTCCATTGAGAACATTCTGGCCCACATCAACGGATACCGCCAATCGTCACTGCCCTAATATCGTGATGGACTCCACTGCACAGGCCGCTCTTGCAAGATACCGGACGCGATGACGAGCGATACGAAGAAAACACTTTTCGTCAGCGGCTCCCGCTTTTTTCTGAAGCACCTGCTGCGAATCTTCCTCTTGCTATATGCGGTGGTATTTCTTCGCGAGGAGGCATGGCTTTCGTTCAGCGCTGCCGTCTTGCTTGTGGCGCTCACGATGATCGATCAGAGGCTTGTTCCTTTTTTTACATTGCGCCGGAGGATCGCAATCGGAATAGTGCTGTTCGCGACCACGGTTCTCGTTTCGCCGGTTTTCCGCGCTGGATAGGTGCACTCGCTCCCTGGCCCTGGATGAATAGCTTCAATTCAACGGTGCGCGCTCGTCGATCGTGGCCCTAGCGCGCCTCGAACCGCTCGTCCTGAAGCCGCGACAGGCCCGGTCCTCGCCGCAGGAGCGCTGGATCGCGGCGCTGTTCACGCTCGCGCTTTTCTCGGCGCTCGTCTGGATCCTTAACATGGTGTTTGGAAACCCCTTCGGCGACTTGGATTGGGACAGTTTCACGAAGGCGTTCCGGGCATTCCTGGAGCGTGCGCCCTTCGGACGGCAGATCGAGGCGGTGGTCCTGGTTCTTGCCCCGGTAGCGCACCTCTGGTACCTGCGCCGCGCTTCCAAATACGAACACCTGCGCCTCGACGCGGTCGGAATCCGCTACGAGTCGCCGTTGCCCAAGTCCTTGCGCCCCCTGCGACCCGATTGGTCCTTGCAGTGGTCGCAGGTGCGCGAGATCCGTATCGTTGTGCACAAGGTGATGTTTCATCCGAATCTGGCGCTGCTTGAGATCGACGCCGGTCCGGTCAAGAAGAAGCTCCAGGCCCTGTACTGGTCGGGCGATGCCGAGGGGAAGACAGCCGAACCCGAGACTTGGCGCGAGCGCTTCTTCCAGGGATTCCACCCTGCCCGAGAAAGGGAAGGGATCTTGGGGAAAATCGAGCAGTCTCCCCTCGTGCGCTACGCCAGGGAAGCCGGAGTGAAGATCGACTCCGGCGGAGCGCCCGGAACCGCCTCCGGCGTCGGGCTGGAGAATCACCCCCACGCAATCGCCGCCATGGGGCTGGTGCTGGTTCTCGTCTGTTACGCATTTGTCGATATCGGGCTCAACGAGGAGACCTACGCGGTGGAGCCGCCGCTCGTCCTCTTCGCCCTGGCGGGCGCGATCGCGGTGCTCTCGGGGATGCTCTGGCTCGCTTCGGTGGGGGTATCGCGCAAGACGACGCTGGTCGTGTCGCTGATGTTGGGTGTGGCGGTCGGAGTGGCGCTCCATCCCGGCGTGCTGCGCTTGAACGAAGCGACAGATACCGAGGGCCTTCGAACTTACGAATACCGCCTGACCGCGTACGTCGCGTTCTCTCCTCTAGATTCGAATCTGCCCGTCCTCGAGTTTTCAAAGGACGAAGATTACTGGAGGCAGTTCAAGCTCGGTACGACGTACCAGTTCGAGCTGCGCAAGGGAGGCCTGGGCTTCTATCAGGTGAACATGCAGCCGGTGCACGCAAAGGTGCGCGAGTATTTCTGGGGGCGGAAATAGGAGGCAGGCCTCGCGCAAATCGCGCCGCGGGCTCGCGGGTGGTTTATGATTCGGCAACGACGGGCAAGGAAGCTCGAAATCCCGACGCCTGGAGCGAGCATGGAAGCAAGCGCGAGCAGCCACGCGGACAGCTGGACTCCCGAATTGGAGCAGCTGCTCGCGACTTGGCACCGGCGGATGGAGGCCTGCCAGCACGCCTACTATCTGGAAGCCGAGCGCTACAAGCGCTGGCATCTCTGGCTGGGAATTCCCGCCGTGGTCTTTTCCACCGTGGTGGGAACCGCCGTTTTCGCCACGCTCGAGAACCAATCCGTCGGCATCTCGGCGCGCGTGATCATTGCGCTCGTGAGCATCGCGGCCGCCGTTCTCGCCGGCCTCCAGACGTTCCTCCGTCTGTCGGAAGCGGCTGCGGCGCACGCGCAAGCCGGCGACTGGTATGCGGCGATCAAACGCGACATCGAGCAACTGCGGGCGCTCCGCCGCGACGAACGAGGCTCCGCGAAGGCGAGCACCGACACGTTGCGCAAGGAAATGAACAAAGTGTCGCAGAAGGCGCCCGAGTTGCGCGAGAGCCTGTGGACGGACATCGCCAAGCGCTACGGCGTCGACAGCAAGCCGTAGAGATTGGCGGGGCAGCCTTTCAGTTAGGCAAGAATGCCGAAGATCCGTCCAAT
>DATDGA010000369.1:0-2112 GCA_036522335.1 Burkholderiales bacterium | reverse complement strand
CCTGCGCTCTTCGGCCATGAGGACGTTGTAGGTGCGGCAGGCGGCGGGCACGTCCATCACCTCGATGCCGATACCCGCATCCGCGAGCGGGCGCAGGATTTCGGCGCGCGGAAACCGCAGACGGTCTCCGGTTCCGAGCAGGAGGATCTCGCTGCCGAGACTCGCGAGCACGGCGAAGTGCTCCGCGGTGAGCGCCTCGAAGCTGCTCGCCCGCCAATCGGCAATGATGCGTTCCGGGAGCACGATGACGCTCTTTTCGATGCGCTTATCGTTCACCATTACATAGCCTTGGCCGTAGCCGGTGAAGGTGTTGAGGGCGGTCGGGATCTCGCGGTGCAGTTTCAAGTTTGCCCGTGCTGTAAGTGTCCGGTAACATTATAACTTTTTGCAGCGCAGCGCGGCTCCGAAAGCCCGCGGCCTAGCCGGAAACCCACCGCACCGATGAGAGAATTTTCCCGCATCAAGCGTCTCCCGCCTTACGTCTTCAACATCACCAACGAGTTGAAGATGGCGGCGCGTCACGCCGGCGAAGACATCATCGACATGAGCATGGGCAATCCCGACGGTCCTACCCCCCCGCACATCGTGGCGAAGCTCGTCGAAGCCGCGCAGCGCGGCGATACGCACGGTTACTCGGTGTCGAAGGGCATACCTCGCCTGCGCCGGGCGATCTGCACCTGGTACGAGCGGCGCTACGGCGTCGAGTTCGACCCGGACTCGGAGGCGATCGTCGCCATCGGTTCCAAAGAAGGGCTTGCGCACCTGATGCTCGCGTGCCTCGAGCGGGGCGACACGGTGCTCGTTCCGAACCCGAGCTATCCGATCCACATCTACGGCGCGATCATCGCCGGCGCCGACATCCGCTCGGTGCGCATGACCTCCGGCGTCGACTTCTTCGAGGAGCTCGAGCGCGCGATCGGCGAGCTCATTCCCAAGCCGAAAATGCTGGTGATCGGTTTTCCTTCGAACCCGACGGCGATGTGCGTCGAGCTGGATTTCTTCGAGCGCGTCATCGCGCTCGCCAGGGCGCACGACATCTTCGTCGTGCACGACCTCGCCTACGCCGACATCACCTTCGACGGCTGGAAAGCGCCTTCGATCATGCAGGTGCCCGGCGCGCGCGACGTGGCGGTCGAGTTCTTCACCATGTCGAAGAGCTACAACATGGCCGGCTGGCGGATCGGCTTCATGGTCGGGAACAGGGACCTGGTGAACGCGCTCGCCCGCATCAAGAGCTACCACGACTACGGCACGTTCGCGCCGATCCAGATCGCCTCGATCGTGGCGCTGGAAGGCCCGCAGGAGTGCGTCGAGGAACACCGGATGAAATACGAGAAGCGCCGCGACGTGATGGTGAAGGGCCTGCACGAAATCGGCTGGAGGGTGGACAACCCCAAGGCCTCGATGTACATCTGGGCGAAAATCCCCGACGCCTACGGCAAGCTCGGCTCGCTCGAGTTCGCTAAGAAGGTCCTGAAGGACGCCAAGGTGGCGGTCTCGCCCGGCATCGGGTTCGGAGACTACGGCGACGATCACGTGCGCATCGCGCTCATCGAGAATGAGGCCCGCACCCGGCAGGCAATTCGAGGGATCAAGGAAATGTTCCGCAAGGATGGACTGCTGTGATTCAGATCGTGGAGGTCACCGACGAAAACGGCGCCATCGCGGCGCCGGACTGGTTCAGGAAGGCCGAGCCCGTGCACCGCCAGCTGCGCACCGCCTTGCCTGCCGAGTACGAGGCGAAGATGAAACGGGTCTTCGCCGGCGGGGCGCGCATGTGTATCGCGGCGGACGGCAAGGATGTCGCCGGTGTCGCCGTGTACCGCATGTACGAGAATACCTTTACGGGGAAGCAACTCTACGTGGACGACCTTGTTACGGACGAACGGCGCCGCTCGGGCGGCGTCGGGCGCGCGCTTCTCGGGTATCTGGAACAAAAGGCGCGCGCCGCGGGTTTCGAGAACGTCGCGCTCGACTCCGGCACGCAGCGTCAGCAGGCGCACAAGTTCTACTTTCGCGAGGGCATGGTTGTGACCGCGTTCCATTTCGGGAAGAAGCTCGGATGAAGCCGATCAAGGTGGGGTTGCTGGGGATAGGCACGGTGGGCGGCGG
>DATDGA010000368.1:0-19881 GCA_036522335.1 Burkholderiales bacterium | reverse complement strand
GAAGTGCGCCGATTTTCGCTTCCTGCAAGCCGGCGTCGAGGTTGATGTAGGTCGGTCCGCGCGGCGCGGTGTTGGCGATCTGAGCGGCGCGCAGGATCGCTTCATACGCCGCTGGCACCGAAGCCGGCTGGTTGTCCCACTTGGTGTAGTCGCGCACCAGAGCAGCCTGGTCGGACGCGGTGTGGATCCAGTCGATCCAGGGACGGCGCTTCGCTGCGTCCCAGGGGCCGGTCGCGCCGAGAACGAGCACGGGCACGCGGTCGCACCAAGCGTTGAAAATCGCCATGCTGGCGTGCATGAGTCCGACGTTCGAATGCACCACTGCACCCATCATGCGGTCGGAAGCCTTGGCGTAGCCGTGCGCGATCGCCACCGCAGATTCCTCGTGCAGGCAGAGCAGCATCTGCGGGCGCGTGTTGCCGAGATAGTTCACGATGCTGTCGTGCAGCCCGCGGTAGCTCGCCCCCGGATTCAGCGCAAGGAAAGGAATGTCGAGCGTGCGCAGCACCGCCGCGATGGCGTCGCTGCCCCAGATCTCCTTTTGCTCGGGGCTCGCGACCGGCGCTTCGGCACGTACTGTCGGTGAAAGCGTTTCCTTGGCGTTCATGAGTTTTCCTGTGGTCCGGCTGCGACTCGCGGAAAGCCGATCATAGCTTGCCAGTTGTTGACCATGCAATTGAGAACGCCGGCACGACCCCCGAGGTGCACTGTGATGCGCGTTGGCGGTCAGCGGTGCGGCGCGGAAAGCGTCCCTACCGCGGCGAAGAGCGCTTCGACCGCTTCGCGCGGAAGATTGCGCGTGATGAACACAAGGCGCGAGCGCCGGTCTTCGCCCGACCACGCGTCGAGCGTGACGGGAGGGTGAAACACGTGCTGGGCGCCCTGCACCAGCACCGGCCCGGATTCGCCCGCGACGTTGACGAGACCTTTCACGCGCAGCAGGTCGGGTCCGCGCAGCGATGTCAGCACCTGCACGGCGGCCGAGAACGAATCCCAGGTGAAGGGGTCTTCGAACCAGAGGCAAAACGAGCGGATCGATGCGTCATGCGCCGCCGCGCGCACGCGCTCGCCGAGATAGGCGCCTTCGGGACGCGCTTCGCCCGAAGGTGCGAGCCAGCGCTCGATGTCCTTGCCCGTGATGCGCGTGCTCCGTGGCCCGACGTCGCGCAGGAAGGCCACGTCCACCTCTCCGTTGACCGCAACGGTGCGCGCAGCGTAGGGGTTCATCATCTCGAGCCTCGCTTCGAGCGCCGCGACCGCGCCGGGCTTGGCGATGTCGCTCTTGGTGATGACGATGCGATCGGCCACCGCGGCCTGCTTCGCCGCTTCCGGCATGGTGTCGAGGTTGTCAATGCCATTCACCGCATCGACGAGCGTGACCACGCAATCGAGCCGGTACTGCGCGCCGAGCATCCCGTCGGTCTGCAGCGTGTGCAGCACCGGCACCGGATCGGCGAGGCCCGTGGTCTCGACGAACACCCGGTCGAAATCGATCACCTCGCCCGCGCGGCGCTTGATGAAAAGTTCGCGCAGCGTTTCCTGCAGATCGGTACGTACCGTGCAGCAAAGACATCCGTTGGAGAGCAGGGTCATGCTTTCGGAGGACGAGGCGACGAGCTCATGGTCGATGCCGACCTCGCCGAACTCGTTGATGATGACCGCCGCCCGGTTCATGCCGGGGTCGCGGAGCAGATGCCGGAGCAATGTCGTCTTGCCGCTGCCGAGAAACCCCGTAATAAGGGTGACGGGTAACTTGCCCGCCAGGGGATCGGAAGCCTTTGCCGTGCCTTGCGTCAAATCGTCATCTCGAGCGTGTAGAGACCGCCGGCGAAGCGGTCCACCGTAAAGACCAGCCCGCGGTCGTCGACGTAGACGTCGTTCAGCTGGATCGCGCCAGCTGGCGAGAGCTTGGGCGCGCCAGGCACGAAATAGGCAACCTCCTGCGGTTGATACGGATTGCTGATGTCGAAAGCACGCACCCCGCCGTTGAAGAACGTGCCTACGATGATGTTTTCCGATTTCCAGGAGCCGGGCACTGGCAGGTTCTCGTGCAGGTTGTGCGCGCCGTAGCGCCCGCCGCGGTGGACAAAAGCGTCATAGGCCATGGGAAACGTGCTGATCGGAACCGGATTGGTTTCGACGCGGGCATCCACCACCCAGACGAGCTTCGGCCAATCGGCGCCGTCGTTCTGGACGCATTCGTCGCTGACGATGAGGAGATCTCGTCCCAGGAGCGGCAGCACCGTGTGGGTAAAGCCTGTAAACGGTGGCGAATAGCGCCAGTGCGCGACGAGCTTCGGGCGCGACTTGTCGGCGATGTCGAGGATCACGGCCCCGCCGCCGATGTAGCCGATGTAGGCGCGATCGGGCCGTTGCGGAAACACGTTGGTGTTGTGCGCGCGATTGCCCGAATCGAATCTGGGGTGGCGCGCCGGCGGCGGCACCGAATCGCCGACGCGCGTGCCGGGCAGCCACCAGCGCCCTGCCTCGACGGGCTTCGAGGGATTGCGCACGTCGATGATGCGGTAGAACTGATCGTCCGACGGATGCGTGGGCTGGAAATCCGCAGCGCCCGAGGCCATGTGCACGAACTCGCCGTCGACGAACCACACCGCGTGCACGCCGCGCGAGTACGGACCGGAAGCGTCGAAATGGGAAATCAGCTTTGGTTTCTCCGGCGCGCTGATGTCGAAGAGGTCGAAGCCGGCGGGCTTGGTGTTCACGGCGCTGGTCTGGTAGGCGACCGCCATCGTGTTGCCGACCACGTCCAGCGAATTGGAGCGCACCTTCGCATGCGGCAGCTCGGTCTGCACCACGATGCGCGGATTTTTCGGATCGGTGACGTCAACAGCGGTGAAATTTTTCGGCGCCGATTCGTGAGCAAGCCACAGAATCCTCCGCCCGTCGCGCGCGAGCTGCATGCCCATGCCTTCGCCGATGCCGCCGAAACCCTGCAGCTCGTGATGCGAAAGAAGTTTCGTGTTCAGCGCGAGCGTCTGGTCGGCGCGGGATTTCATTCCGGGAAGCGGCTGGGCCATCGGGGTTCCTGTGGGTTTTGATGGAATGAAGTCGCAATGGTAACGCCTGGGCGATCATCGGGCACTGGAAAGCGAGCCCTCCGTCCGGTTCGGGTACACTTTCCCGGCCATAGGTCAAGGAGGAAGACATGCGCAAGCTGTTCGCGGTTGCACTCGGCCTCGTTTCCGTCGCGCTGTGCGGCGGCGCGGCGGCCCAGCAGTATCCGACCAAGCCGGTCAAGCTCATCGTCACCTACCCGCCGGGCGGAAGCTCCGACTTGCTCGCGCGCGTGTTCGGACAGAAGCTCTCTGAAATCTGGGGACAGCCGGTGATCGTCGAGAGCAAACCTGGCGCGGCGGGTTCGATCGGCATGGACTACGCGGCCAAGCAGGCCAACGACGGCTACAGCTTCGTCGTCGGCAACATCGGTCCGGCGGCGGTCAATCCTCTCTTGTCGAAGGTGCCCTACGACGTGGAGCGGGATTTCGTCGCGATTTCGTTGATCGCGACGGGGCCCAACATCCTCATCGTCAATCCCGGCGTTCCGGCCAACTCGTTGCGAGAGCTGACCGATCTCGCCAAGTCGAGCTCGGGCAAGCTCAATTACGGCACCAGCGGTCCGGGGAGCATTTCGCATCTCGCCGGCGCGATGTATACGAACATTACTGGCGTGAAGGCGACGGAAGTTCCCTACAAGGGCGGCATTCTCGGCGTGCAGGACCTCGTTGCCGGGCACATCCAGTACATCTTCTCCGATTCGCTGCCCGCGATGCAGTTCATCAAGGCCGGCAGGGCGCGAGCGCTTTGCGTGACAGGCGCCGAGCGCAGCCCGATCACACCCGAGCTTCCTCCCTGCGCGGAAGCCGTGCCCGGCCTGGTCGCGGTGAACTGGTGGGGCGTATTCATGCCCACGGGAACGCCGAAGGTGATCACCGAAAAATTCCACGCCGACCTGGTCAAAGCAATACAGGACAACGAGGTGAAGAAGAAATTCGCAGATCTGGGCGTCGAAGCGGTCTACGACACGCCGGCCGAGTTCAACGCGTTCATCAAGTCGGAGATGGCGAAGTACGCCAAGCTGATCAAGGAGGCGGGCATCAAGGTGGAAGGGCAGTGATCTTCTAGCGTCTGCGCCGCTTTCCGCGCCGGGGGTTTCCCGCCATTTCCTCGAGCACCGCACACACCGCTCCGGTGTCTTCTTTGCCCAAGCCCATCGCCATTGCGGCGTTGTAGATCGGCGCGCTTGCGGCAAAGAGCGGCGTCGGGCAATCGAGCTCGCGCGCGAAGTCGCCGATGATGCTCATGTCCTTTTGCCACACCTCGTTCTTCATCGTGGCTTCGGAGTAATCGCCTTTCACCATCATCGGGCCGCGCACCTGGAACATGCGCGAGCCGCCGGCGCCGCCCGCCACAACTTTCAGCACCAGCGCGGGATCGAGGCCGGCCTTCATGCCCAGCACCATCGCTTCCGCCGCCGCGACGTTGTGAATCGCTACGAGCAGGTTCGCGACGAACTTCATTTTCGAGCCGTTACCGAAGGGCCCGACGTAATAGTTCGCGCTGGTGAAACCGGCGAGCACCGGAACGGCGCTGCGATACGCGGCGCGATCCCCGCTCACGTAGATGAGCAGGTCCTTGACGCGCGCCTGCGCACCGGTGCCGCTCAAGGGACAGTCGAGCAGGACGACGCCGCGCTTCGCGAGAGCGTCGCGTGCATTCTGCTTCACCGGGATCGGCAACGTGCTGGTTTCGATCACGATGGTACCGCGCCTCGCGGAGGCGGCAAGTTGAGCAGCGGTTTCCGCGAGGGCCTTGGCGGAAGGCAGCGACGTGACGATGATGCTGGTGCGCCGCGCAACCTCGCGCGGGCTTCTTGCCACGATGCCGCCCGAGCGCGCGTGCTCGGCGCGCCGTTTCGGCGCCACGTCGTAGCCGGCGACGCGGAATCCCGCGCGGCCGAGGTTGAAAGACATCGCCGAGCCCATGATGCCCAGGCCGATCATTCCCACTGTTTGCTGCGCCATCTCCACTTCCTCCTCGCCCTGCATTCTAACGATTGCGGCGTCATCCCCACCTACGACCGGCATCGGATCGGCAAGTAGCCCGGCGGAATATTGGTCTTGTTTTCGCCTTTGAGCGTCATTTTGTCCGGAGCGGTGGCGTAGCCACATACCCAGGTGACGGGGACAATGGGCGCGTCTTCGACGACGGCCGGGCGAAGCGTGAGGACCTTGCCGAGGATGACGCCGTTCGCCTTGTTACCGAACGTGATGTTGATGGCACCGCTCTGGATAGCCACCGAGCTTATGTAGTTGTTGACTATCTTCTCGGCGATGGGCAACCCGGCAGCGGCGTTGTCGGCCGGGAAAGCTTGCAGAGCTGCCCACGACAGGGCGACCGAAGGCTTCACGATGTCAGCGAGCGGCAAGGCCTCGGCGATCTGATCCCGTACGAACTTGTCCTGATAAGTAGGAATCGCCATCAGGGCCAGAATGGCCACGATCCCGATAACGACCATCAATTCCAGGAGGGTGAAGCCGCGGGCATACATGGCCGAGGATGCCGCGACCTTCAATTTGAATTTTCGCCGGCGGGACATTGGGGCCGGAGCAGTCTACCTGCCCAGTAGACTGTCCGCAAAATACGCTACCATCCCGCCCTCACCCCCCGCGGGATCTATCTCAAAGTGGCTCGGTTTCTCGTCGGCGTCGATATCGGCGGAACTTTCACCGATTGTGTGGTGCTCGACCGGACCGGGCGCATCACCGCCACCAAGGCGCCTTCGACGCCGGGCAATTTTGCCGAAGGCATGCTCGCCGCGATGCGCGTCGCCGCGGAGCGCCTCGGGTTTTCCTTCGGGCAGTTCTGCCGCGAAGTCGCGGTGCTGACGCACGGCACCACCGTCGGCACGAACGCGCTCATCCAGAGAAAGGGTGCGAAGGTCGGCCTCATCACCACGCGCGGCCACGAGGATGCGATCCACATCATGCGCGGCTCGCGCGGCGTTTCCTCGCGCGACATCGCCAAGGTGGTGCACTTTCCTTCGAGCCAGAAGCCCGTGCCCATCGTCCCCAAGCGCCTGATCGAGGGCGTGTCCGAGCGCGTCGACTGCTTCGGCGAGGTTGTGGTGTCGCTGAACGAGTCCGAGGCCGAAACCGCGATCGAGCGCCTGGTCGAGACGGGCGTCGAAGCGATCGGCGTGTGCTTTCTCTGGTCGTTCAAGAATCCGACGCACGAGCGACGCGTGAAGGAGATGATCCGCGACCGTGCGCCGCGGGTGTTCGTGTCCTGCTCGATCGACATTGCGCCCAAGTGGGGCGAATACGAGCGCGTGACCGCCACCGCGCTGAACGCCTACATCGGCCCGGTGATGGCGAAATACCTCGGCAATCTGGACACCCAGCTGAAAGCGTCCGGATATACCCAGCCGCTGCAGATCACGCAGTGCGGCGGCGGGTCGATCTCGGTCGACCGCGCCATGGAATCGCCGCTGTTGACGCTCGACTCCGGTCCGGTGTCGGGCGTCACCGGGTCGCTCTATCTCGGCAAGGTGATGGGCGTTCCGAACATCATCACCACCGACATGGGCGGCACCTCGTTCGACGTCGGTATCATCCACGGCGGCAAGCCCGAGTATTCCTTCATCTCAAACGTGGTGCAGTACGAATATTTCCTGCCGAAGGTCGATATCCAGGCGATCGGCTCGGGAGGTGGGTCCCTCGCGCGGGTCGATTCCGTCTCGAAGACGCTGAGCGTCGGCCCGGAGTCGGCGGGCGCGGACCCGGGACCGGTGTGCTATGGCAAGGGTGGCACGATCGCCACTGTCACGGATGCGGACGTCGTGCTCGGATACATCAACCCGGACAATTTCCTGGGCGGTCGCATCAAGCTCGACCGGCAAAAATCGGTCGACGCCGTGCAGAGAATCGCCGGCACGCTCGGTCTCCCGCTGATGCAGGCGGCGGCGGGCATCGCGCGGATCGCCGAGTTCAAGATGGCCGACATTATCCGCAAGATGACCGTCGAAAAGGGTTTCGACCCGCGCGACTTCGTGCTCTTCGCCTTCGGAGGGGCCGGGCCCGCGCACGCCGGAGTATTCGCCTACGAGCTCGGCGTGCAGAAAGTCGTCGTGCCGCAGAAGGAGATCGCCTCGACCTGGTGCGCATTCGGCGCGGCATCCGCCGACATCCTGCACGTGTACGAGCAGGTCGATATCCAGGCGAGCCCCTTCGACGCCGCTCGCGTGAACTACGCGCTCGATTCGCTGGAGCGGAAGGCGAGCGCGCAGATGGACCGCGACGGCATCGCCGGCCCGCGGCGGAACTTCCAGTTCTCGCTCGACATGCGACACCGGGGCCAGATCAACGAAGTCGAGGTCATGCTGCCTGAGAAGCGCGTCAGGGAATCGTTATGGGGGAAGCTGCACGAGCGCTTCTATGCGCGCTACGAGCAGCTCTATGGGAGCGGTTCGTCCTACGGCGAGGCGCGCCTGGAAATCGTGACGCTGCGCCTGCGCGCCAGCGCCGCGACGCCGCGGCCGAAGCTCTCCGCGACGAGGAGGCTCAGTGCGAAGATCGATCCGAAAGCGGGCCGCGGCAAGCGCGACATCTGGTGGTCCGATCTGAAGAAAGCGGCGGCGACGCCGATCTACGACGGCGCGCTGCTCGCGCCCGGCAACCGGATCAAGGGCCCGGCGGTGATCGAAACCACCGATACCACCGTGGTCGTGCACCCCGGGCGGATGCTCAAGGTGGATGCCTACGGCAACTTCGAGATCGATTTTGGGAAGAGCAAGTGAAGACCGACAGTAGCCGTCGTCCCCGCGAAAACGAGCGAAGGCGAGTTTCGAGGAACGGCCAAGCGGGGACCCAGTGACTTTGGGGTTGAAAGGCGCTGGATTCCAGCTTGCGCGGGAATGACGAATCCAGGAGGAGCGGATGCCTAAGATAAGCGAGATGAAGGACGCCGTCTTCGACGGCAGAAAAATGGGCTATGTGCCGCCGAAGAAGCTGAAGATCTCCGCGAAGCTCAAGCTGCACAGGAAGAGCGCGAGGAAGATCGACCCCATCACTTACGAGGTGATCCGCCACAGCCTGTGGCACGTGAACGAGGAGCACGGCGCGACGATTCAACGGCTGTCCGGGTCGCCGGTGGCGATGTACGCGCTCGACCTCAATCCTTCCATCCTCACCGAGGACGGCGAGTTCGTGTATTTCGGCCCGTACATGCAATACATGTCCGGCGTCACCGACACGCAGGTGAAATGGGTGCTCGAGTACCGCAGCGACAACCCGGGAATCCGGGACGGTGACATGTTCCTCGCCAACGACCCCTGGGTGGGCGCGGCGCACCAGCAGGACGTGATGCTGATCTGCCCGGTGTTCTGGAAGGGCGAGCTCTTCTGCTGGGTCACCAACTGCCTGCACCAGTACGACATCGGCGGCATCACGCCGTCTTCCTTCTGCGGCTCGGCGGAGAACGCGTTCGAGGAGGGCATCTGCATTCCGCCGGTGAAGATCATCGAAAACAATGAAATCCGTCGCGACATCGAGGAGCTCTATCTGCGCGCCTCGCGCAAGCCCGAAGCCGTCGCGCTTGATTTCCGGGCGCAACTCGCAGGAAACATCACCGCGCGCGACCGGGTGCTAGCGCTGATCAAGCGCTACGGGCCCGAAGTGGTGAAGGGGGTGATGAGAAAAATCCTCGACAACGGCGAACGCGCTTTTCTCGCGAAGCTCGCGCGCCTGCCCGACGGCATCTGGCGCGAGCGCACCTACGTCGAATGCTGCCGGCCGGGCGATCGCCGCACCCACCGGGTCATGCTGACGCTGAAGAAGAAGGGCAACAAGCTCACCTTCGAGAACGACGGTACCGCGCCGCAGGACGGCGCCATGAACGCCACCTACTCGGGCTGGCGCGGCTCGATCATGGTGGCGCTGAACCAGCTCTTGTGCTGGGACCAGTACTTCTCGATCGGCGGCGCGCTGCGCCACGTCGATTTCGATCCATCCCCCGGAACCTTCAACTGCGCCAACTTCCCGGCTTCGGTCTCTACGGCACCGGTGCAGGCGATGGAGATCTCGCTCTACCCCGCGTACAACGTGCTCTCGAAAATGATTCACAACGACGCCGAGATGCGCCGCGACATCATGTGCATCGGCGGCACCAGCCAGTGGCCTGCGACGATCTTCCGCGGCACCGACCAGTGGGGAGAGCGCTACGGTTATCTTCTCGTCGACCCGATCGGCGGCGCGATCGGCGCCTTTGCCACGGGCGACGGCATCTCCACCGGCGGCCAGTCGCGCACGCCCATCTGCAAGCTGCCCAACGTCGAGCACACCGAGCAGACGTTTCCGCTGCTGTTCCTGTACCGCAAGGAAGTGATCGATTCCGGCGGCGCGGGAAGGCATCGCGGGGGACTGTCGGCGGAATCCTGCTTCATCCCGCACCGGACCGAGGTGATCACCCAGGACACGCTGTCGTCGGGGAACGCGATTCCCACCTCGCCCGGGATGATGGCGGGCTACCCCGGCTCGGTGAACGTATACAAGTTCAAGCGTGCCACCGATATTTTCGAGCGTCTCAAGAAGCAGAATATTCCGAACGACATTGCGGAAGTAAGTGGCGAAGAAGTAACGCTGCAGCTGCGGCAGGAGAATTTCCTGCAGAAGCCTGCGGACGTCTACGCGGTCATCTGGTCCGCGGCGGGCGGCTTCGGCGACCCGCTGGAACGCGATCCTGAAAAGGTGCGCGAAGACGTGGTCGACCACCGCTCGGTATCAACCGGTGCGGCCCGCGCCATTTATGGCGTGGCGATGACGTCCGGGGGGCGCGTCGATGAGGAAACGACGAGGAAACTCCGCACCGAGAGGCGCGAGGCCAACCGCAAAAAGGACGTTACCGTAGAGCGCCTTTCCGGAAAGCAGGTAGCCCGCGTCACCGACAACCTCGACTTACGCAGCGAAAAGGACGGTCTGCATCTTTGCTGCGCGAAATGCGCCGCCGACCTCGGGCCGGTGCGGGAGAATTACAAGGAGCATTGCGTGCGCCGCGAGTCGGATGTCAGCGCCGCCAATCCCAACATCGGCGACTACAAGCGCTACATCGACGACCGGCCGGTGTTCCGGCAGTTTTACTGCCCCGGCTGCGGGGCGCTCGTGGAAAACGAGATCGCGCGCGCCGATGACGAGGTGCTGCGCGACATAGAGCTTCACCTGCACTAGTGCCGGCCGGAATATCCAGCCGCTCGCATATCCAGGAGGAAAAGGATCGATGCGGGCCGCGATGACGACTGCAGCCCCATCCGCGCTGCCGCGTCCGTTCGACTGGCAGTGGGTCGTAATAGGGGTTTGCGTTGCTTTCACGGTGTACATCGCCGTGATCCCTCTCGCGTTCCTGTTCTGGCAGAGCTTCTTCACGCCCCAGAGCGCGGCCAGGGCCGCCGAGTTCACGTTCGAGAACTACACCCTGGCCTACGGTTCGAGCGAAACCCTGCGGCTTTTCTGGAACTCGATGAAATTCGCTCTGGGCGCGGCGTCGTTCTCCTTCGTGCTGGGGACGGCGCTCGCCTGGATGAACGAGCGCACCAACACGCCCTTCAAAGCGCTGTTCTTCGCGCTGTCGATCGTTCCCCTCATCATCCCGGGCATACTCTTCACGGTCGCCTGGATCCTGCTCGGCAGCCCCAAGATCGGCATCCTGAATCTCGCGCTGCAAGGCTGGTTCGGGTTGGAACACCCGCCGTTCGACGTGTATACGCTGTGGGGGATGATCTGGGTCGACGGGCTTCACTATTCGCCGATGGCCTTTCTGCTGATGACCGCCGCGTTCCGCGCCATGGATCCTTCGCTCGAAGAATCCGCCACCATGAGCGGCGCGAACGTTTTTCAGGTGTTGCAGCGGGTGACCCTGAAACTCACGTGGCCCGCGATCCTCGCGACGCTGCTCATCCTTTTCGTCCGCTCGATCGAATCCTTCGAGGTGCCGGCGCTTCTCGGCCTGCCCGTCGGAATCCATGTGTTCACTTCCTCGATCTACCAGGCCGTGCACCGCTATCCCAGCCAGGTCGGGCTCGCGTCCGCCTACGCGATGGCGCTGCTCTTGATCACGAGCCTGGGTGTGTATTTCGTGTCGCGGCTCTCGGGCCGCGGCAACAGGTACGCGACCATGACCGGCAAGGGATTCAGGCCGCGGAGAATCGACCTGGGGTCCTGGCGCTGGGCCGCCGCTGCGATTTTCGTGGTCTATTTTCTTTTCATCGTCGTTCTCCCTTTTGCGGTTCTGCTGTGGTCCTCGTTCCAGAAGTTCTATTCGGTGCCCTCCTGGCAGGCTCTGCAGAACCTTACGCTCGATCCCTACCGCTTCATCTTCAGCTATCCCAGCCTCGGGCGCTCGGTGTGGAACACCTTGATCCTTTCCCTCGGCAGTGCGACGGTGGTCATGCTGGTGACCTCCGTCATCTGCTGGATCGTGGTGAAGACCAGGTTCCCCGGGCGCTGGCTGCTCGACGGCGTCGCCTCGTTGCCCATGGTTTTCCCCGGACTGGTGCTCGGGCTCGCGATCATGATCTTCTATCTCAACGTCGACGTCGGCATCTACGGGACGCTGTGGATCATGTTCATAGCCTACGTGACGCGCTTCATGCCCTACGGGCTGCGCTACAACACCACCTCGATGCTGCAGATCCACCGGGAACTCGAGGAATCGGCGGCGACGAGCGGCGCGTCGTGGGCAACCACTTTCCGGCGCGTCATCATTCCCTTGCTCAAGCCCGGGCTCGTCGCCGGCTGGATTTACGTGATGATCGTCTCGATCCGGGAGCTGTCGAGCTCGATCCTGCTCTACAGCCCCGGAACAGAGGTGATGTCGATCACCATCTGGGAGCTCTGGGAAAACGGCCAGTACGTGGAGCTCTCGGCCCTTGGCGTGCTGCTCATCCTGGCGCTTTTCATGTTGGTGCTTCTGACGCAGGGGCTGGCGACGCGGTTCGGTGTCAAGGAATGAGCTGGAGACCCGCGTGCTGAAAGTCGCAGGCCTCTGCACCGAATATCCCGACGAACGCGGCCAGATCGTGAAGGCCGCGCAGGACATCGCTTTTGCAGTGCCTCAAGGCCAGTTCTTCACGCTGCTCGGACCGAGCGGCTGCGGCAAAACCACGACGCTGCGCTCGATTGCGGGACTGGAGCGTCCGCGCGCGGGGGAAATCAGCGTCGGCGACCGCGTGGTGTACTCTTCGAGCCGCAATATCTTCGTCGCTCCCAACCGGCGTGGCTTCGGCATGGTGTTCCAGTCCTACGCCATCTGGCCCCACATGAACGTCTTTCAGAACGCGGCTTTTCCGCTGCAGGTCGGCGACCGCAGGTTCTCGCGGAAGGAGATCCAGGACAAGGTACTGCGCGTACTCACGGCGGTGCAGCTCGAGAGCCTCGCCGACCGGGAGGCGACCAAGCTCTCCGGAGGGCAGCAGCAGCGGCTTGCCCTCGCGCGGGCGCTGGTCATGGAGCCGCAGCTGCTGCTGCTCGATGAACCGCTTTCCAATCTCGACGCGAAGCTGCGCGAGCGCATGCGCTTCGAACTGAAGCGCCTGCAGCGCGAGCTCAGAATCACCACCGTATACGTCACTCACGACCAGAGCGAAGCGCTCGCGCTGTCGCACTCGATCGCGGTGATGAACGAGGGGCGGATCGAGCAGATCGGCACGCCACGCGAAATCTACGAGAGGCCGCGCAAGCAGTTCGTCGCCGACTTCGTCGGATCGACGAATTTCCTGGATGGCACGGTGCTCGGGCGCGGAAAGCCGGGTTTCTTCCGCGTACGCACCGAGGTGGGCGAGGTCGAGGTATTGTCGGATGAGGATTTGCGCAGCGAAGACCGGGTGGTGCTGTCGGTTCGGCCCGAGGACGTGGATCTCGCCGAGGCGCGGCCCGAAGGGCCCAACGTGCTCGAGGGGCGGGTCGATCAGAAGGTCTTCCTAGGCGAATGCGTCGATTTCCAGGTGAAGCTGGGCGAGCGCATCCTGCTCTCCCGGCGCCATCCCTCCCTGAGGACGCGCATCGGCGAGACCATCTACGTGCAGCTTCATCCGGAGAAGTGCGTGGCTTTCAAAGCTGCCTGACGCTGATGCCCAAGCTTCGAATAGCTCTTTTCGCGCCGTTGGTGGCTTTCGGAGCGGCATTCCCCGCGTGGGTCTCGGCACAGGTAAAGCTGAACGCCACCGCGGCGGATGTCGGCCTGTACGCGGGGCCCGATCGCCAGCACAAGTTGATCGAGGGCGCTAAAAAGGAAAAGGAGCTCAATCTCTATACCTCGGCGCAGGCCGACGACATGGGTTCGGTTATCGCCGCCTACGAGAGGAAGTACGGCATTAAGGTAAACGTGTGGCGCGCCAGCTCGGAGAAAGTACTGCAGCGCGTGGTCGTTGAGGCCCGCGCCAACCGGAATTTCGTGGACGTCGTCGAAACCAACGGCCCGGAAATGGAGTCCCTGCATCGCGAAAGAGTCCTGCAGATCGTCAAATCTCCGTACCACGCCGATCTGATAGCGGAGGCGCTCCCCCCGCACGGAGAGTGGGTGGGCACGCGCCTGAACGTGTTCGTGCAGGCCTACAACACCCGGGCGCTGAAGAAGGAAGACCTGCCCAGGACCTGGGAGGATCTTCTCCAGCCGAAATGGAAAGGCAAGCTCGGCATCGAGCAGGAGGACTCCGATTGGCTGGCGGGAATGTGCGCCGAGCTCGGCGAGGCCAGAGGCACGAAGCTCTTCAAGGAAATCGTCGCCCGGAACGGAATATCGGTGCGTAAAGGCCACACGCTGCTCACCCAGCTCGTCGTTTCAGGCGAGATTCCGCTCGCGCTGACCGTATACAATTACAAAGCCGAGCAACTCAAGGGCCAGGGCGCGCCGATCGACTGGTTCGCCATCGGCCGCGCGATCGCGCGGCCGAACGGAGCCGGGGTCGCGCGCCGCGCGCCGCACCCGCACGCGGCGGTGCTCTTCTACGATTTCGAGATCAGCGAAGAAGGTCAGAGAATTCTCGCGCAGCGCGACTTCGTGCCCACGAGCAGGAAGGTCGACACGCCGCTCAACACCCTGCCGCTCAAGATCGTCGACGCGCGTGTGAAGATCGACGAGCAGGATAAATGGGCGAAGCTGTACGAGGACATTTTCGGCGCGACCGCGCGATGAGCCGCGGTTCCGCCGGGGCAGGTGCGATTGAGGAAGCCGATGAATAATGGGAGATCCGCCGCTTTTCTTGCTGCTTGTGCGTTCCTCGCCGGCGCGGCCGGCGCGCAGACCCTCTTCGACTACAGCGGTCCGGATCGTACGGCGAAAATCGTTGCAGCCGCGAAGAAGGAGGGCGCGTTCACGATCTATACCACCTTCGCGCCCAAGGATCAGCCGGCGCTGATCGGGCCTTTCGAGGCCAGGTACGGGGTCAAGGTGAACATCTGGCGCGCGGGAACGGACAAGGTCCTGCAGCGCGCGCTCGCCGAAGCGTCGGCAAGGAAATACGACGTGGATGTCATCCACTTCGGCGCCCCGGAGATGGAAGCGCTCGCGCGCGAGAAAATCCTCCAGGCGGTGAGCTCTCCGGTGCACAGGGAATTGCAACCGGGCTCCGTGCCTGCGCACCGCGAATGGGCCGCGACGCTCCTGTCCGTTTGGGTACAGGTCTACAACACCCGGCTCATCAAAAAGAGCGACCTGCCGAAAACCTACAAGGATCTCCTCGACCCCAAGTGGAAGGGCAAGCTCGGCATCGAGGCGAAAAACGAGGATTGGTTCGCCTCCGTCGTCGATATCATGGGAGGTGGAGAAAAGGGCCTCCAGTTCTTCCGCGACCTCGTGGCGCGGAACGGATTGTCGGCGCGCACCGGGCACACGCTCCTCAACAACATGGTGATCGCCGGCGAGGTGCCGCTTGCGCTGACCGTATACAACTACATGCCCGAGCAAGCGAAGAAAAACGGCGCGCCGATCGACTGGTTCGCACTCGAGCCCGCCGTGGCGCGCGCCAACGCCATCGGGATCGCGCGCCACGCGCCACACCCGAACGCCGCGCTCCTTTTCTACGAGTACATGCTCGGCGAGGGACAGCAGTATCTCGTGAAAATGGACTACGTGCCCTCGAACAGGAAGGCGCCCTCGCCGCTCAAGAACCTGCGAATCGTCCAGACCGACCCGATCCGTACGCTCGATGAAGCGGAGAAATGGAGCAAGCTCTTCGAAGACATCGTGCTGAAGGGCGGCGGGAATTGATCTGATAACATTGCGGCCGAAGAAAAGCGAATGAGCGTCGCCCTTGCCGCCCCCCAAGCCTCCCGCGGCTCTTTCCGCGAGATGTGGCTCATCACGCTCGGGCACTCGCTCACTCACTGGTATCCGGCGACCTTCTACCTGATCCTGCCGATCATCGGCAAGGAACTGGGGCTCACCTACAGTCAGATCGGTCTCATCATGACCTGCCAGTACGTCGCGGGCGCCGTGGCGAACATCCCCGGCGGGGCGCTGGTCGACACGGTCGGACGCAAAGGCACGTTGATGGCGGTATCGCTTTTCTGGGTGGGATTCCCGTATCTGCTCATGGGATTCGCCCACAGCTACCTGATGCTGCTGGGTTGCGTGGCGCTGGTCGGATTCGGCAACAGCCTGTGGCATCCGACCGCGATCCCCACGCTCGCGCGCCGTTTCCCCGAGCGCAAGGGCCTGGTGCTCTCGCTGCACGGCATGGGCGGAAACGCCGGCGATGCGATCGCGCCTATCGTCGTTGGCGCGCTGCTCGCGACGTTCTCGTGGCGTCAAGTCGTGATCATGAACGTCGTCCCCGGCGTCGTGATCGCGTTCCTCATATTCGTTTTTCTGGGCACGCTGCAGCTCGGCGGCAGGAGGCGCGAGACTTCTGCCGACGGCAGCACGCAGTCTCTGCGCGACTATTTCCGCGGCGTGCCGGGATTGTTCCGCAACCGCGGGCTGCTCCTGCTCTCGGCGAGTTCGGCGTTCCGCTCGATGACGCAGAACGCATTGCTCACCTTCCTGCCGGTGTATCTCGCGTACGAAATGGGCTATTCGCCCTTCTGGGTGGGCGCCTGCATGTTCGCGCTGCAGACCGCGGGCTTCGTCGCCGCGCCCGTCGCCGGCCACCTGTCGGACCGCATGGGCCGCAAGAGCGTCATGATGACCAGCATGGCGATGACAGCGGTGGTTCTCGTGTTCATGGCGCTCGCGGGCAAGTCGCTTGCATTCGTGTTTTTCGTCACGGTCCTGGGTTTTTTCCTCTATGCGATCCGGCCGGTGATGCAGGCCTGGCTTCTCGAAACGACACCCAGAAGCATGGGTGGAACGAGCATCGGCGTGCTGTTCGGCGCACAGGCGCTCGGCTCCTCGGTCGGGCCGCTCCTCGGAGGAATGGTCGCCGACAGCTTCGGTCTCCTCGCCACGTTCAACTTCCTTGCCGGGACGATCGTCGCAGCGAATCTGTTCATCCTGTTCATGCCGAAGACCGGGGCGACCCGGGGATAGAGCGACTCGGCCACCCCGCGGCGAGGTACCTGTGGGCGAGCGTTACGGGATGCGGCTTGACAAATAGCGGCGTGCTTTCATAATCGCCGTGGACAGGCCCCCGTGGAGAGGGCCAAACACGCGGCCTCGAGCCGCCCTGCCGTTTTCCGAAACCAGTCTAGGAGGAGACATGCTAACCAGAAGCAGGAGTTTTCTACCCGTTCTCGGGCGCGCGCTGAGCGTCCTTTTGATCGCGCTGGGCTTGAGCTGTGCGGCCTTTGCGCAGCAGCCGCCCTTGCGCATCGGCTTCGGCATGAGCCTCACCGGCCCGCTCGCCGGAAACGGCAAGGCGGCGCTGATCGCCATGGAAATCTGGCGCGAGGACGTCAACGCCAAGGGCGGGATCCTCGGGCGCAAGGTCGAGTTCATCTACTACGACGACCAGACCAATCCGTCGACCGTCCCCGGTCTCTATACCAAGCTGCTGGACGTCGACAAGGTCGATCTCGTCGTCTCGGGCTACGGCACGGCGGTGATCGCGCCGGCGATGCCGCTGATGATGCAGCGGAACATGGCTTTCATGACTCTGTTCGGCTTGAACGTCAACTCGAAATTCAACTACGAGCGCTATTTCCAGATCATGCCGGCGGGGCCGCAGCCCGCCATCGGCTGGACGCGCGGTTTCTTCGAGGCGGCGATGAGCCTGAATCCCAAGCCGAAGACCGTCGCGCTGGTGGGCGCCGACGCGGAGTATCCGCACATGGCACTCGAGGGCGCGCGCTCCCACGTCGAGCGGCTCGGGCTGAAGGTCGTCTACGACAAGACCTATCCGCCCAACACGGTGGATTATTCGCCGATCGTGCGCGCCATCCAGGCAACCAACCCCGACCTCGTGTACCTGGCTTCGTATCCGCCCGACTCCGCGGGCATGGTTCGCGCGGTCAACGAAGTGGGTCTCAAGACGCGCATGTTCGGCGGCGGCCTCGTCGGCACGCAGTTCGCGGCTCTCAAGACGCAGCTCGGCCCCCTGCTGAACGGCGTGGTGAACTACGAGCTCTATGCGCCGGAGCTCTCCGGCAAGTTCCCGTTCCTCGATGACTTCCTCGCGAAGTATCAGGGGCGCGCGGCCAAGGAGGGGGTCGATCCCCTCGGCTACTACCTGCCGCCATACGCCTACGCGATGATGCAGGTGGTCCAGCAGGCGCTCGAAGGAACCAAGTCCCTGGATCAGGACAAGCTCGCCACCTACATTCACACCCACACCTTCGACACTTTCGTCGGCAAGGTGAGTTTCGCGAAGAACGGCGAGTGGGCAGAGCCGCGCGTGATGATGGTGCAGTACAAGGGCATCACGGGTAACGGCATCGATCAGTGGAAGAAGACCGGTGCGGTCACCGTGCTCGAGCCCGGCCCCTACAAGACCGGCTCGGTCAAGACGCCGTTTCAGGACGCGAAGAATTAACGGTTACACAGGAATCAGGTGAAGCCGGCGGGGTGATTCCCGCCGGCTTTGCTTTGCCCCCATGGAAGTTTCAACGGCGTTGATCGCCAACGCCATCATTGCTGGCCTGCTGCTGGGCGGTTTCTACGCCGCAGTGAGCGTCGGCGTCTCGATCTCATTCGGGATGCTGGACATCGTCAACATCGCGCACCCGGCGTTCATCATCCTCGGCGCTTACCTCACCTACATCGTCAACGACCGCTTCGGTTTCGATCCGATCCTGGTCTCGCTCGTCCTTTCGCCGCTGATGTTCGCGCTCGGCATGCTGATCTACCGGATCTACTACGTCTGTTTCGAACGGCGCGGGCAGGAATCGCTGCGCGGCCTCGCGTTTTTCTTCGGCATTCTGTTCATCACCGAAGTGATTCTGGTCCTGATTTTCGGCGTCGACTACCGGATGGTGAGCACGGCTTACGGCCAAACCACCTGGCGGCTCGGCGACCTGGATTTTCCGATGCGCCTCGTTGTGCCCTTCCTCATTTCGGTCACCATGGTCGTGGGTGTGCAGATGCTGCTCACGCACACCTTCTTCGGTCGCGCGGTGCTCGCGGTGGCGCAGGACCAGCTGGCGTTGCGCTTGATGGGCGTGAATCCCGTGCGCATCAAGGGACTCGCCTTCGCGCTTTCGATCGCGACCGCGGGCGTCGCGGGTGCCTTCCTCATCGTCATCCAGCCCGTGGAGCCCGCGGTCGGGCGCAATTTCATCGGACTCGTATTCGCAGTTTGCGTACTCGGCGGCATGGGCTCCGTCTGGGGCACCCTGATCGGCGCGCTGGTGCTCGGCATCGCCGAATCGTTTACTTCCACTTTCTTCGGGCCCTCCTGGGCGCCGGCGGTGTCTTTCGGTCTTTTGCTCGGCACGCTCGCGTTCAGGCCTGCGGGCATCCTGGGCAGATGAGGCGAACATGAGCAACCGGGTGTTCGCCGTCACGGGGCTCGCGATCGCAATCGCGTTCGCCGCGGCGAGCCAGCTCGTCACCAACGAGTATTTCTTTACCGCCGCCTACACCGTGCTCCAGTTCGTGATTCTGGCCACGGCCTGGAACATTCTCGGCGGCTACACCGGCTACGTGAATTTCGGTTCGGCGGCCTTTTTCGCGATCGGCGCGTACTCGAGCGTGTTCCTCTACAACGCGTTCAAGGCGCCGCTGCCGGTGATGATCGTCGTTGGCACCCTGGCAGCGGGGCTCGCGGGATTGGGACTGGGTTATCTCACCCTGAGGCTGCGCGGGGTGTTTTTCGCAATCGCCTCGCTCGCGCTGGCGGTGGTGCTGCACACCTTCGTCGTCAACTGGGATTACGTGGGCGGGGCCCGCGGCGCCTACGTCCTACAGCCGCGCGAGGTGCCGTTCGGCCTGCCGCGCTACATCCACGTGCTCTATGTTGCGATGGTCCTGATGGCGGCGGTGTCCTTGATCGTAGCGCGCGTGATCGAGCATTCCACATTTGGCCGCGGACTCGCCGCGATCCGCGACGACGAGCTCGCGGCGGAGTGCTCGGGCGTCCCGACACTCAGGCTCAAGATCTTCTCGACCATGATGAGCTGCGCGCTCATGGGTATGGCGGGAACGACATTTCCGTATTACCTCTCGTACATCGAGCCGAGCTCCGCGTTCAGCCTGTCTTACGCCGTCAACAGCATCGCGATGCCGCTCATCGGCGGCATGATGAGCTGGCTCGGGCCGCTCATCGGGGCGATCCTGCTCGGCACCGTGCAGCAGCTCGTGCAAGTGACGATCTCCTCGGCCTGGAACCTTCTCATCGTGGGTGCGCTGCTGGTGATCTTCGTCACCTTGGCGCCGAACGGAATCATGGGCTGGGTGGACGCCTGGCGGCGACGGAAAGGACGATGATGGCCGACGCCC
>DATDGA010000367.1:0-2842 GCA_036522335.1 Burkholderiales bacterium | reverse complement strand
GCTCGGTCCGTAACCGACTTCTGGCCGGTACCTTCGCCTACGACGACGTACTTACCCTTCTTTGGAAAGAGCATGAAGTAGAACGGTGCGGCGGGGCTGCCCGGAGCCGACATAACGACAACAGATTTGTTGTCCGAACAGCCGTAGACGAGCCATGGCACGGCACCGAACGACCTCGTAAGTGGGCCAGTGCTGCAATCGAGCGGCGCCTGTGTTGTGCCCTGAGCCTGCGCATCTTGGCATAAAGAGATGGTGAGGAAGAGAATTGAGAACAGTCGCATAGTTGGACCGTGAGGATGACGCCTAACAAGAAATCGGCCCCCTAAGTGGGGCGTTGTAAGACCCCGAAAGTGGGTCCTAGTCCGTGCAGACTACGCCAAACGATCTGCTTGATCAAGCCTACACCTGTGGGTACACTACTGTACATACGTACATGTTATGCCCCGGCCTGGAGGAAGTCATGCCCACTCCGCGATTGCTCGATCAGGCACGCGAGCGTATGCGCGTGAAGCATTACAGTCTGCGTACCGAGGAGGCGTATCTGCACTGGATCCGGCGCTTCGTTCTGCATCACGGCAAGCGGCATCCGCGTGACTTGGGGGCAGCGGAGGTCGAGGCCTTTCTGTCGCACCTGGCCACCGAGGGACGTGTCGCGGCCTCGACGCAGAATCAGGCGCTGGCGGCGCTCTTGTTCCTGTATCGCGAGGTGCTCGGCGTCGAGCTGCCGTGGATGGAGGGCATCGTGCGCGCGAAGCGTCCCGCTCGATTGCCGGTGGTTCTGACCGAGGCCGAGGTGCGCGCGCTGCTCGCGCAGTTGGACGGTACGCGCTGGATCGCGGTGAGCTTGCTCTACAGCTCCGGAATGCGCCTTCTCGAAGGATTGCGGCTGCGCGTCAAGGACGTCGATTTCGAGCGGCGCGAGATTACGGTGCGCGACGGCAAGGGCGCGCGCGACCGGCGCACGATGCTCGCCGAGCGGCTGATCGAGCCGCTGCGCTCACATGTGGCGCGCGTGCGCGCGCTGCACGAAAAGGATCTGGCGGAGGGCTTTGGCGATGTCTATCTGCCGTTCGCCCTGGCTCGAAAATATCCGAAGGCCGGGCGAAGCTGGCCGTGGCAGTACGTCTTTCCCGCGGGCTCGCGCTCGACGGACCCGCGCGGCGGCGCGGTGCGCCGCCACCACCTGGACGAGAAGGTCGTGCAGCGTGCGGTCGCTCGCGCGGCGGGGCGCGCCGGCATCGCGAAACCGGTCTCGCCTCACATACTGAGGCACAGCTTCGCGACCCATCTGCTGGATGCCGGCTACGACATACGCACGGTCCAGGAGCTCCTCGGGCACAAGGACGTTTCCACGACGATGATTTACACGCATGTGCTCAACAAAGGCGGCCGTGGCGTGAAAAGCCCGCTCGACCGGATCGAGCAGCCGCGGGCGGAATACCCGCTGCGTGGAGAAGCACCCCGAGCTGTTTACGCGTGAAGTCTCGAATTTTGCAGCAGGGCTACGCCGCGATCCCGACCGGCGTGTAGGGCGGCACAAGGTCGAAGAGTTCCACCACGTCGGCGTTGCGCATGCGTATGCACCCGATCGACCCCGGTTTCCCCATCTCGACCGCATCCGGGCTGCCGTGGATGTAGATGTAGCGTTGCATGGTGTCCACTTTCCCCAGCCGATTTTTCCCGGGCTCGCACCCGGACAGCCACAGGATGCGCGTGAGGATCCAGTCGCGGCCGGGAAAGCGCTCGGCCAATTCCGGCGTCCAGATCTCTCCGGTCGGGCGGCGTTTGACGAACACGGTGTTCAAAGACTGACCCGCGCCGATTTTCGCGCGCACGATGTGCTCGCCGCGTGGAGTGCAGAAGCTCCCTTTCTGCTCGCCCGAACCGTTGCGCGAGGTGGAGACGAGATAGCGCTTGAGCGCCCTGCCCTCATCGCGCAGTGTGAGCGTCTGGTCCGAAATCGAGATTTCAATCCTTGCCATTGCGCCGCGCCGCGAAGAATTCGGAGAGCAGGCGACCTGCTTCAACCGCGAGGACGCCGCCCGTCACCGTCGTGTGGTGATTGAGTCTTTTCTCCGAAAAAAGATCGACGACGCTGCCGCAGGCGCCGGTCTTGGGGTCGCTAGCGCCATAGATGAGGCGCGCGATGCGTGCATGGATGATCGCCCCGGCGCACATCGCGCAGGGCTCGAGCGTCACGTAGAGCGAGCAGCCTTCGAGCCGGTAGTTGCCGAGCGCCGCCGAGGCGTCGCGCAGGGCCTGGATTTCCGCGTGGGCGCTGGGGTCCTTGCTCGAGATCGGCGCGTTGTAGCCGCGGCCGATGACTTTTCCGTCCTTCACCACCAGCGCGCCGACCGGCACCTCGCCCCGCTCTGCCGCGCGTACCGCGAGGCGCAGCGACGCGCGCATCCTCGCAGCGTCGAAATCGGCGTCCATTTACTCCCACTCTATCGTGGCAGGCGGCTTGCTCGAGATGTCATAGACCACGCGGTTGATGCCGCGCACTTCGTTGATGATGCGGTTCGAGACCTTGGCGAGCAGCTCGTGCGGCAGCGGCGCCCAGTGCGCGGTCATGAAGTCCGAGGTTTGCACGGCGCGCAAGCTCACGACGTATTCATAAGTGCGCCCGTCCCCCATCACCCCGACCGACTTCACCGGGAGGAACACGGCAAACGCCTGCGCCACCTTGTCGTACCAGCCCGCGGCGCGCAGCTCTTCGATGAAGATCGCATCCGCGCGTCTCAGCAGTTCGGCATACCGAGGCTTCACTTCGCCCAGGATGCGCACCCCAAGTCCTGGCCCCGGGAACGGGTGGCGATAGACCATCTCTGGAGGAAGCCCG
>DATDGA010000366.1:0-13415 GCA_036522335.1 Burkholderiales bacterium | reverse complement strand
GTGCACCGGTATAGGCGAGCGTACCCTGGTGCAGAACGGTCATATCATCGCAAACTTCCTCGATGTCGGCGAGGGAATGTGAGGTGAAGAGCAGGGTCCGCCCCTCCGACATGAACTTCAGCATCAGGTCTTTGGCGCGGGCGCGAGCCTTGGGGTCCAGGCCGCTCATCGGTTCGTCCATGACATAGAGATCGCGATCCGAGAGAAAGCAGGCGGCGAGCCCCAGCTTCTGGGTCATGCCTTTGGAATACGCGCGCACAGGTTTTTCCAGAGCGGCAACGTCCAGGTCGAGCGCGGCAAACATTGCCTGGACGCGCTCCTCTTCGTATCGGCTTCCGAACAGCCGCAGCATCATCGCTATGAACTCGCGACCGGTGAGAAAATAGGGAGCGATGAACCGCTCGGGAAGAAACGCGATTCGGGCGCGGGCCTGCGGGCGGCGGTGCGTGACGCCGTGGACTTCGATCGAACCCGAATCGATGTCGCAAAAGTCGAGCAGGCATTTGATCAAGGTGGTCTTACCGGCGCCATTCACACCGGCCAGTCCCAGGCACTTGCCCGAGGGAACATCGAGGTCAATCCCGCGCAGTACTTCGGCGCGCCCGAAGCTCTTGTTCACTCCGCGGAATCGAACCAACGGCTCGGGCATAAGGCGGACAAGCCCTTTTTAGGATTGCGCCGATGATAGCGCAAAGACGGCGCCCTTTCACGATGGATCGTCGCTCGCTGCGTCCGGTCGGTCGGAATACGGTCCAAATTGTCGCCGCGCACTTCTCTAGTGCTAGAATTCGCCCTTCGTGTTTCCATGCAGGATGCCGTGGCGACAAGCAATCTCGTCGAGGTCGACAACGTCACGTTCAGCTACGACGAGCGCCAGATCCTGAAGGACATCGAGCTCGTTGTTCCCAAGGGCAAAGTGGTGGCCATCATGGGCTTGTCCGGCTGCGGAAAAACGACCCTGCTCCGCCTGATCGGCGGGGCCCTGGTCCCCGACCGGGGCGAGATTCGGGTTGCCGGCCAGATCGTGAACAAGCTCAGCGACGCCGAGCTTTTTGCCCTGCGGCGCAAGATGGGCATGCTGTTTCAGTTCGGCGCGCTGTTTACCGATATGTCGTCTTTCGACAACGTCGCGTTCCAGATGCGCGAGCACACGAACTTGCCCGACTCGCTCATTCGCGACCTCGTGCTCATGAAACTGCAGGCGGTGGGGTTGCGCTCGGCCGCCGATCTCATGCCTGCGGAACTCTCCGGCGGCATGGCGCGGCGCGTAGCGCTTGCGCGCTCGATCGCGCTCGACCCGATGCTGATGATGTACGACGAGCCCTTTACCGGACTCGACCCGATTTCCCTAGGCGTTATCGGCCAGCTGATCCGGCGGCTCAACGACTCTCTCGGCGCGACATCGATCGTCGTCACCCACGATGTGGCAGAAGCGCTCGAATTGGTCGATTACGTCTACTACATGTCTGCCGGAAAGGTCGAATTCCGCGGTACGCCCGACGAGGTGCGCGCAGCGGGACTTTCGTCGCTCAAGCAGTTTGTCTACGGCGAGCCCGATGGGCCGGTGCCTTTTCACTATCCGGCGCCGGACTATCAACAGGACCTGCTCGCGCAATGACGCGGCGCATCGCCGAGCTCCTGCGTGCGCTCGGCGCGCGCATCGTGAACAACTGGATCTGGCGCCTCGGGTTCGCGTGCCGCTTTCTATGGGTCACGCTCAAGGAATCGGGGACGAGCTTTCGGCGCTTCCATCTTACGATTCGTGAAATTTATTTCACGGGTGTGCTGTCGCTCATCATCATTCTCGTGTCGGGACTGTTCGTCGGGATGGTCCTGGGCCTGCAGGGCTACGACACGCTGGTGCGCTACGGCTCCTCCGAGGCGCTCGGGGTGCTCGTAAGCCTTTCTCTGGTGCGCGAGCTCGGCCCGGTGGTTGCGGGACTGCTCTTTGCCAGCCGCGCGGGGAGTGCGATCACCGCGGAGATCGGGTTGATGAAGGCGACCGAGCAGCTCTCGGCGATGGAGATGATGGCCGTTGATCCCATCGCCCGCGTTGTGGCACCCCGCTTTTGGGCGGGGGTAATTTCCATGCCCTTACTCGCGGCGTTATTTTCCGCGATGGGGGTGTTCGGCGGCTACCTCGTCGGCGTGCGGCTGATCGGCGTCGACGAAGGCTCGTTCTGGTCGCAGATGCAGGCAGCGGTGGATTTCCGCGAAGACGTCTTGAACGGAGTCATCAAGAGCCTGGTTTTCGGCGTGGCAGTGACGTGGATTGCAGTTTATGAGGGGTACGATGCGCCGCCGACAGCCGAAGGCGTGTCGGGCGCGACCACGCGCACGGTAGTCACCTCGTCGCTCGCGATCCTCGCGCTCGACTTCGTACTGACGGCACTGATGTTCAGAGGACACTAAGTCATGATGACGCGAAAAGAGTTGGACCTGTGGGTGGGGATCTTCGCGGTGATCGGCATCGGCGCGATGCTGTTCCTGTCGCTGAAGGTGGCGAACCTCGCTTCGTTTTCGGCAGCGGATTCGTATCAGATCAACGCCAAGTTCGACAACATCGGCGGCCTGAAGGTCAGGGCGCCCGTAAAAAGCGCCGGCGTCGTCGTCGGTCGCGTTGGCGAGATCCGCTTCGACAACGAGAGCTTCGAGGCGGTGGTTGCCCTGAACATCGACGGTCGCTTCAAGTTTCCCAAGGACAGCTCCGCCAAGATTCTTACCTCGGGCCTGCTCGGGGAACAGTACGTCGGATTGTCGCCCGGGGGGGACACGGTGAATTTCAAAAGCGGCGACACCCTGAAACTCACGCAGTCCGCGGTGGTGCTGGAAAATCTCATCGGTCAGTTCCTGTACAATAAAGCGGCCGAGGGGGACGGCAAGAAATAAGGATTGGAAGCCGACCGCGTGGCAAGGGCCAAGAGACTGTGCGCGGCGCTGTTCCTGGCGGGAACGCTGGCCGGGTGCGCGACTTCGGGGGGCAACCCGGCTGACCCGTTCGAGCCGCTCAACCGGGCAGTGTTCGGCTTCAACGATGCGGCTGACAAGGCGGTGATCAAGCCGGTGGCGATTGCCTACCGTGCCGTGCTGCCGGGGTTCGTCCGCACCGGTGTTTCCAATTTCTTTTCCAACATCGAGGACGTCTGGATTTCGGTGAATGACCTGCTGCAAGGCAAATTTCTGCAAGGGGTCGACGACTTCGGGCGCTTTTTTTTCAATTCGACGTTCGGGATCGCCGGCATTTTCGACCTCGCGTCCGGGGTGGGACTGCCAAAACACAACGAGGATTTCGGCCAGACCTTGGGCTCCTGGGGTGTCGGCAGCGGCCCCTATCTGGTTCTGCCGTTCCTGGGTCCGTCCACGGTTCGCGACGGACTCGCATTCCTGGTCGATGCTGAAGCCGATCCCGTATGGCGCATCAACAACGTTCCCGTGCGCAACACGGCCGTGGCGATACGCTTCGTCAGTCGCAGGGCCGAACTTCTCGACGCAACAAGCCTGCTCGACCAGGCCGCTCTCGACAGGTACACGTTTTTCCGCGATGCCTGGCTGCAGCGTCGCCGCAACCTCGTGTATGACGGAAATCCGCCGAGGGAGCGCGAGGAGCCGGATGATGAACCCACCAAATAGTCAGTTCTTATCGCCATGAAAATCCCCTTTTGCGTTCTACTTGCATTGCTGACACCGCTCGCGCAGGCCCAGGAGCTTGCGCCCGACGTCCTGGTGAAATCGATTACCGAAGAGGTCGTCGCAATCCTCAAGCAGGACAAGGACATCCGGGCAGGAGATACGAAAAAGATCGCCGACCTGATCGACACCAAGATCGTTCCGCACTTCGACTTCATCCGGATGACCCGAATCGCCATGGCGCGCAACTGGCGGATCGCCTCGGCCGAGCAGCAAAAGGAACTCGCCGAGGAATTCAAGACGCTTCTGGTTCGAACCTATTCGAGCGCGCTCTCGAATTTTCGCGACCAGCAGATCGATTACAAGCCCCTGCGCGCGAAGCCCGAGGACACCGAGGTCACCGTGAGATCCGACGTGAAGCAGTCGGGCTCGTCCCAGCCGGTCTCCATCGACTATGAGATGGAAAAGACGCCCAACGGGTGGAAGGTCTACGACGTCAAGGTCGGCGGGGTGAGTCTGGTGACAACCTACCGCGACACCTTCGGCAGCGAGGTTCGCGATCACGGGGTGGATGGTTTGATCAAATCGCTCGTCGAGAAAAACCGCCAGCCGGAGCGCCCGAAAGCGGGCAAGACGTGATCCGGCGCGACGGCGATTCGCTCGTTCTCGAAGGCGCGGTTACCCTGGACACCGTCTCCGGGCTGATCGACGCCGTGGAAGAGCACCTCCGCCAGGGCGCACGCGTGGTCGATTTCCGTAACGTGACCGAAGTCGATTCCGCCGCGATAGCCCTCGCCCTCGAGTGGCTGCGTCGAGCTGCAGAAAGCAAGACTGGCCTGCGCCTCGCCAACTTGCCCGCCGCGATGCAGAACCTCGCAAAACTCTATGGAGTCTCCGAGCTGCTCGAGTCGGCGCCCGGCTGATCCCCCGCGCGGGCGACCCAAAGGAAATGACCGCCGCGATCGAGTTCCGCGACGTCCACAAGCGCTTCGGCGAGCTGCAGGCGCTCTCGGGTATTGACCTGGTTGTCCGGCAGGGTGAGTTTTTCGGCCTGCTTGGACCCAACGGTGCCGGCAAGACTACCTTGATCAGCGTTCTTGCGGGCCTGGTGCGAGCCGACCGGGGTTCGGCCCGCGTCATGGGCTACGACGTACGTGCGGACTACCGCGCGGCGCGCCGTTCGCTCGGGGTCGTGCCGCAGGAGCTGGTCTTCGATCCGTTCTTCACCGTGCGCGAGACCTTGCGCATTCAGTCCGGCTATTTCGGGATGCGCGACAACGGCGCCTGGATCGAAGAGGTGATGCAGCACCTCGACCTTACGTCGAAGGCCGAGGTCAATATGCGCGCTCTCTCGGGCGGGATGAAGCGGCGGGTGCTCGTAGCGCAAGCCCTCGTACACAAGCCGCCGGTGATCGTGCTCGACGAACCGACAGCCGGCGTCGACGTCGAACTGCGCCAGGCGCTGTGGCAGTTCATCCAAAGACTCAATCGGGACGGCCACACCATCGTGCTCACGACGCACTACCTGGAGGAAGCCGAAGCGCTTTGCGAGCGTATCGCGATGCTGAAGCAGGGACGCGTCGTTGCGCTCGATTCCACGTCCAACCTGCTCAAACGCGTGCACCATCTGTTCCTACGCTTGCGCCTGGAGGGTGAGCTTCCCGTCGAACTCCGCGCGCTCGAGCACGGCAGCGCGGCGGCAGGCCACGTGCTGCGGCTGAAGGATTATGACGACGTCGAGCAGACGCTCGCCTGTGTCCGAAAAGCAGGCTGCCGCATCGAGGAAATGGAGCTGGTGCAGCCCGACCTCGAGGATGTGTTCGTCGACGTGATGCAGCGATCATGAGCGGGTTCCCGACGCTGCTCTACAAGGAAGTGCTGCGATTCTGGAAAGTCGGCACGCAGACGATTGGTGCGCCGGCGCTCACGGCCGCCCTTTTTCTTTTCATCTTCAGCCACGTCATGGAAGGCCGGATGCGGATGTACGACGCGGTTCCGTATGCTGCGTTTCTCGTCCCGGGGCTGGTGATGATGTCGTTGCTGCAGAACGCCTTTGCCAACACCTCATCATCGCTCATCCAGTCCAAGATCACCGGCAATATCATCTTCGTGCTGCTGCCGCCCCTTGCCTATTGGGAGTTCTTCGCGGCCTACGTACTCGCCGCAGTCGTCCGCGGCATGGTGGTGGGTGCGGCGGTAATGCTCGTGACGCTGCCGTTCGTCGAGATCGAATTTCGTCACCCGCTGTGGATCGTCGCCTTCGCCTTCTCCGGAAGCGCCGTTCTCGGCGCGCTCGGGATGGTCGCCGGCATCTGGGCGGATAAGATCGACCAGGTCGCGTCCTTCCAGAATTTCCTGATCATGCCCCTCACTTTTCTTTCAGGCGTGTTCTACTCGATCCATTCGCTGCCCGTTTTCTGGCAGGGGCTTTCGCATTTCAATCCGTTTTTCTACATGATTGACGGATTTCGGTACGGCTTTTTCGGCGTCTCCGACGTCGACCCCCTTCGGAGCCTCGCCGTGGTGATGGTTTTTCTGGGAGCGGTTTCCGGATTGACGCTCGCGTTGCTCAGGAACGGATACAAATTGAGACACTAGCATGGTGACATCCGAGCAGGTTCGAAGCTACATCGAAAATGGATTGCAATGCGAACAAGTGCGTGTCGCGGGCGACGGGCAGCATTTCGAGGCCCTCATCGTGAGCGCAGCATTCCGCGGCAAGAGCCGGGTGCAGCGCCATCAGCTGGTCTATGCGGCGCTCGGCGAGCGCATGCGAGGCGAGATTCACGCGCTGTCGATGCGCACGCTCACGCCGGAGGAAGCGGCGAATGGATAAGCTCGTCATCCAGGGCGGTGCGCCGCTGTCGGGCGAAATCCGGGTTTCGGGGGCCAAGAATGCGGCGCTTCCCCTTATGTGCGCGGTGCTGCTCACGGGCGAGCAGCTGACGCTGTCGAACGTGCCGCACCTGAGAGATGTGAGCACCATGCTGCGACTGCTCGCGCAGATGGGCGTGGAAGTATCGCTCGACGACCGGTTGGGACTGTCGCTCAGGGCGGAGCGGCTTTCCGATCCGTTCGCTCCCTACGATATGGTGAAAACCATGCGAGCGTCGATCCTCGTTCTCGGTCCGCTCCTCGCGCGCTGCGGCGAAGCCCGCGTGTCGCTCCCCGGGGGCTGCGCCATCGGAACGCGCCCGGTGGATTTGCACATCAAGGGACTCGAGGCACTTGGCGCCGAGATTTCTGTCGAGCAAGGATACATCTCGGCGAAAGCGAAGCGGCTGAAAGGAGCGCGCATTCTCACGGACATCGTCACCGTCACCGGAACGGAAAATCTCATGATGGCCGCGTGCCTTGCGGAGGGAACGAGCGTGATCGAGAACGCGGCGCGCGAACCCGAGGTGGTGGACCTCGCGCGTTGTCTTTCGGCGATGGGCGCCCAAATAGGCGGCGCAGGTACCGACACGATTACCATCGAGGGAGTTAAAAGGCTGCGCGGGGCCACACACCGCATCATGGCCGACCGTATCGAGACGGGGACGTTCCTCGCCGCGGCGGCGGCGACGGGGGGACGCGTCACGCTGCGCGGCACGGACGCCAGTACCCTGGAGGCAGTACTCGAAAGACTCCGCGAGGCGGGCGCGGAGTTGCAGACGGAGGACGGAACGATCTCGCTCGCCATGCGGGGTAGGCCTAAGAGCGTGAACGTCCGGACCGCCCCCTATCCGGCGTTTCCGACGGACATGCAGGCGCAGTTGATGGCGCTCGACGCGGTCGCCGAGGGCACTGCATCGATCACCGAGACCATTTTCGAGAACCGCTTCATGCACGCCCTCGAAATGCAGCGTCTCGGCGCCGACATCGAGATTTCCGGAAACACGGCCATCGTGCGCGGCGTCCCGAAGCTGCAGGGTGCGAGCGTCATGGCGACCGATTTGCGTGCCTCGGCGAGCCTTGTCATCGCGGGGCTCGTAGCCGAAGGCGAGACCACCGTCGATCGGATCTATCATCTCGATCGCGGCTACGAGTGCATCGAAGAAAAGCTCGCACAACTCGGGGCGCGCATCAAGCGGGTGCATTGACTAAGAGCCGCGCGCGTCCTCCGCATCCTCTGCGGTAAAATCAAACCTTTTCACATGCGTACGACGTGATCACCCTCGCGCTCTCGAAAGGCAGAATCTTCGACGAGACCTTGCCGCTGCTCGCCGCCGCCGGCATCCGCGCGCTCGACAATCCGGAGACTTCGCGCAAGCTCATTCTGCGCACCAGCCGCCGCGACCTGCGGCTGCTGATCGTGCGCGCATCCGACGTTCCGACTTACGTCCAGTACGGCGCGTCGGAACTCGGAATCGCGGGCAAGGATGTGCTGCTCGAGCACGGCGGTGCGGGTTTGTACCAGCCGCTCGATCTTGGCATCGCGAGCTGCCGCATGATGGTGGCGGTTTCCGAGGGCTTCGACTATGCGGGCGCCGTGCGCCAGGGAGCGCGACTGCGCGTGGCGACCAAGTACATGCAAACGGCGCGCGAGCACTTCGCGGCCAAGGGCGTGCACGTCGATCTGATCAGGCTCTACGGCTCGATGGAGCTCGCGCCGCTCGTGGGTCTGGCCGATGCGATCGTCGATCTGGTTTCGACAGGCGACACGCTGCGCGCCAACCACCTGCGCGCGGTCGAGGAGATTCGGCCGATCAGTGCGCGCCTCATCGTCAACCAGGCGGCGCTCAAGCTCAGGCGCGACGCCATCCAGCCGCTGCTTGATCAATTCACGAAGGCCGCGGGAAAGTATGCTTGAAATCGTCCGGCTTTCGACGGCGGAAGCTGATTTCAACGCGCGTCTCAAGGCGCTGACTTCGTTCGACGCTACCTTTGACGAGAACGTCGAGCGCGATGTCGAAGCGATTTGCGAAAACGTGCGCAAGCGCGGCGACGCTGCTGTGCTCGAATACAACGCGCACCCCGTTTGGGGAGACCAGGTCAAAGCGACACGGGTCGCCGAACTGGAACTGCACCGATCTGTGCTCGATAAAGCACGCGCGACGCTTGGTCGCTCTCAACGCGATGCGCTGGAGCAGGCCGCGGCTCGCATCCGCAAGTATCACAAGCAACAGCTCGCGCAGTCGTGGCAGTTTACAGAAGCCGACGGCACGACGCTCGGCCAGCGCGTGACCCCACTTGATCGAGTCGGGCTTTACGTGCCCGGCGGCAAGGCAGCTTATCCCTCGTCTGTTCTGATGAACGCTATCCCGGCCAAAATCGCCGGGGTCGGGGAACTCATCATGACCGTTCCCACACCGCGCGGCGAGCGCAATCCCCTCGTACTCGCAGCGGCCGCGATCGCCGGGGTTAACCGCGTGTTCGCAATCGGTGGCGCGCAGGCGATCGCCGCGCTTGCCTACGGCACACAGACCATCCCGCCGGTCGACAAGATCGTTGGCCCGGGCAACGCCTGGGTTGTGGCAGCAAAACGTCGAGTATTCGGAACTGTCGGTATCGATATGATTTCAGGCCCGACCGAGATTCTGGTGATCTGCGACGGTGCGACGGATCCCGACTGGATCGCGATGGATCTTTTTTCGCAGGCCGAGCATCATGAGAGTTCGCAGGCAATCCTTGTTTCGCCCGAGAAAGCGTTCATCGAGCAAGTGGCGCAAAGCATCGAACGATTGCTTGCAGGCATGTCGCGCACTGGAATCATCAAGGAGGCGCTTCGTCGGCGCGGCGCGCTGATTCATGTAAAAAATCTCGAAGAGGCTTGCGACATCGCCAACCGGATTGCGCCAGAACATCTGGAGCTCTCGGTTGCGAACCCGAGAAAATGGCTGCGAAAAATCCGTCACGCCGGGGCTATCTTCCTCGGTCGTTACACTTCCGAGGCTCTGGGCGACTACTGTGCGGGGCCCAACCACGTGCTGCCGACCTCGCGCACGGCGAGGTTTTCCTCGCCGCTCGGAGTTTACGACTTCCAGAAGCGCTCGAGCATCATCAGCGTATCGCGCAAAGGCGCGCAAGAACTCGGCAAGCTCGCCATGACGCTCGCGAACGGCGAAGGATTTCAGGCGCACGCGCGTTCGGCCGAGCTCAGATTGGGAAAGACGCTCAAAGGCAAGCCGTGAGCGCCGGGCCGGACAAGGTCATCCGCGACGAGATTCGAGCTCTCTCCGCCTACCACGTCCAATCGGCGGAGGGCATGGTGAAGCTCGACGCGATGGAAAACCCCTATCGGCTGCCGGAGGCGCTGCGGCGCGAGATCGGCGAGGCCGTGGCAAACGCCGAGATCAACCGCTATCCCGATCCGACGGCGCCGGCTCTGGTGCAGCGCCTGCGCACGGTGATGGGGATCGGCTCCGAGTACGATGTTCTTCTCGGTAATGGGTCGGACGAGATCATCCACATCATCGTCCAGAGCGTGGCGCGCCCGGGCGCCGTGGTGCTCGCGCCCCGGCCCAGCTTCGTAATGTTCAGCGTGTACGCGCAGCTCGCGGGACTGCGTTATGTCGGAGTGCTGCTCAACCCGGACTTCACGCTCGACCCCGACGCCTTTCTGCGCGCCTTGGCCGAGCACCGGCCCGCGGTGGTGTTCATCGCCTACCCGAACAATCCGACCGGTAACCTGTTCTCGGAAGAGGCGATCGCCCGGATCGTGGCCGCGGCGCCGGGACTGGTGGTGATCGACGAGGCTTACAACGCCTTCGGCCGCAAGACCTTCATGACGCGGCTGGCCGAATTTCCGAATCTGATCATCATGCGCACTCTGTCGAAGCTTGGGCTCGCGGGCATCCGGCTCGGCTATGCCGTCGGACGGCCGGAGTGGATCCGCGAGTTCGACAAGGTGCGTCCTCCTTACAACGTCAGCATGCTGACGCACGTGGTCGCCGAGCGCGCCCTGGCACACCACGACGTTCTCGAAGCGCAGGCGCGGAGCGTCATCGCGGAGCGCGAGCGGCTTGCCGGCGCGCTGCGCAAACTGCCCGAAGTAACGGTTTTTCCTAGCGACGCGAATTTCATCCTGGTTCGCGTTCCCGACGCTCCCAGGGTTTTCGAAGGCATGCGGCGCCGCGGCGTGCTGGTCAAGAACCTGCATACCGGCGTTCCGCTGCTCGATCATTGCGTCCGCCTGACTATCGGAACGCCGGAGGAAAATCGGCGATGTCTTGCCACATTTGCGGCAGCGCTCGCCGAGGGCTGATTTCGTGTAGGCTATCGCGCTGAAGCTCACTGCAATGTCCACGCGCGCCGCAAAAGCCGACCGCAAGACCGCCGAGACGCAAATCGCTCTTTCCGTCAACATCGACGGCAGCGGCCGGGCGAACCTTGCGACCGGCATCCCGTTCCTCGATCACATGCTCGATCAGGTCGCGCGCCACGGTATGCTCGATCTCGACATCCAAGCGAAGGGCGACCTGCAGATCGACGCTCACCACACGGTCGAAGACATCGGCATCACGCTCGGCCAGGCGGTGGCGCGTGCGGTCGGCGAGAAGAAGGGCATTCGTCGCTACGGGCACGCCTACGTGCCGCTCGATGAGGCACTGTCGCGCGTGGTGATCGATTTCTCCGGCCGGCCCGGCCTCGAATACCACGTCGAATTCCGTCGCGCCCTGATCGGAGAGTTCGACGTCGATCTGGTGCACGAATTCTTCCAGGGTTTCGCCAATCATGCGCAGGTAACGCTGCATATCGACAACCTGCGCGGCGACAACGCGCATCACCAGTGCGAAACCATGTTCAAAGCGTTCGCACGGGCTCTGCGCATGGCGCTCGAGCCGGATGCGCGCGCCGCAGGCACCGTCCCCTCCACCAAGGGCACGCTCTAGGCTCCTTTCCGACTGACCCTGCAATGCACGTCGCGGTCGTTGACTACGGCATGGGCAATCTCCACTCGGTTTCCAAAGCCATCGAGTGCGCGAGCTGGCCTATCTTTCTCCGTCGGCTCTATCGGGTCCGTTGGCTCCGTTGGGTCCGTTGGTTCCTCAGACTGCCAAAGATTGAAATTACGTCAGACCCCGACCGCGTTGCCGCGGCCGATCGCGTGGTTTTCCCAGGCCAAGGTGCGATGCCAGATTGCATGCGCGAGCTGGATACGCGTGGCTTAAGGCCCGCTGTGTTGGAGGCGGCACGAACCAAACCATTTCTCGGTATTTGCATCGGGCTCCAGATGCTCTTCGAGCGCAGCGACGAAGGCGGAGTGGCCGGACTGGGCCTGCTACCCGGGACCGTACGCCACTTTCCGGCTTCGGCCATGCTCGACGCTGAAGGACACAAGCTCAAGGTGCCTCACATCGGCTGGAACCGCGTGAAGCAGGCTGCACCGCATGCACTATGGTCTGGCATCGATGACGGCAGCCGCTTCTATTTCGTCCACAGCTACTTTCCGCAGACGGAAGAGACCGCGCTGGTACGGGGCACTACCGACTACGGCGTCCCCTTTACCTGCGCGGTGGCACGGGATAATATTTTTGCGGTACAGTTCCATCCGGAAAAAAGCGATAGTGCCGGCCTGCGGCTTCTCACCAACTTCCTCAACTGGAACCCCTGAATCTTCCACCAGGCCCCGGATGCCCGGAGCGCCGCGTATTTCTCAGAATCGATGCTGATCATCCCCGCAATTGACATCAAGGACGGACACTGCGTCCGTCTGAAACAGGGAAAGATGAGCGAGACGACGGTGTTCTCGGAGGACCCGGTCGGCATGGCGAAGCACTGGAAATCGGAAGGGGCGCGCCGTCTGCATCTCGTCGACCTGAACGGGGCGGCAGCGGGCAAGCCCAAGAATGAGGCCGTGATGCGCGCCATCCTTCGGGCACTGGGCGATACGCTTCCAGTGCAGCTCGGCGGAGGTATCCGGGACCTCGATACGATCGAACACTATCTCGACCTCGGCGCCAGCTACATCATCATCGGCACGGCGGCGGTGAAAAATCCCGGCTTCCTGCACGACGCGTGCACTGCGTTTTCCGGGCACATCATCGTGTCGCTCGATGCCAGGGACGGCAAAGTCGCCGTCGAGGGTTGGTCGAAGATGACCGGTCACGATGTTGTAGACCTCGCGAAGAAATTCCAGGATTACGGTGTCGAGGCGGTCATCTATACCGATATCGGCCGCGACGGGATGCTGACCGGAGTGAATATCGATTCGACTCTCAAGTTGGCGCGGGAGTTGCGCGTACCGGTCATCGCAAGCGGGGGCCTGACCAGTCTCGAGGACGTCAAGGCGCTGTGCGAGATCGAGTCCGAAGGCATCGCCGGCGTCGTCACGGGTCGCGCCATTTACCAGGGCACACTGGATTTCAAGAAAGCGCAGTCCGAAGCGGATAAGCTCGGCAAGCCTGCGGGCTAGGGTGTCGCGGACGCGAAGGCCTCCATCCGGTGCGCGCCGCAGAAATTCTCCAGTCTGTTATTGTTCAGGACCGCTGCTCTCATGCTCGCGAAGCGCATCATTCCCTGCCTCGACGTCGACCGCGGTCGCGTGGTGAAGGGCGTCAACTTCGTGGGCTTGCGCGATGCCGGGGACCCGGTCGAGATCGCGCAGCGCTACAACGAGCAGGGCGCGGACGAGCTGACGTTTCTCGACATCACCGCGAGCTCGGACGAACGCGACCTGATCCTGCACGTCGTTGAAGAAGTTGCGGCGCAGGTATTCATTCCGCTCACCGTCGGCGGCGGCGTGCGCAAAGTCGAGGACGTGAGGCGTTTGCTCAACGCCGGGGCCGACAAGGTTTCGATCAACACCGCCGCGGTCCAGAACCCGCGGCTCGTCGCCGACGCCACCGGCCGCTACGGCTCTCAGT
>DATDGA010000365.1:0-14918 GCA_036522335.1 Burkholderiales bacterium | reverse complement strand
CTGTTCGAGAACGAGAAGGGGACCTGGGTGAAAGGCGGGCACGTGGAGAGCGAAATATTGCTCGGCGACGTAATCGAATTGTGCGGCCCCAATGCATTCCTGCTGCACGGACGGACCTCGGATCTCGTCAACATCGCCGGGAAGCGGACTTCGCTCGCCCATCTCAACTTTCAGCTGAATTCTATCGCGGGCGTGCGAGACGGGGCGTTTGTCATGCCCGAGGAAAACGATGGGACCGTGACGCGGCTGACGGCTTTCGTCGTTGCGCCCGGGCTCACGAGCGAGACCATCATGGCCGCCCTGCGCGAGCGTATCGATGCGGCCTTTCTTCCCCGGCCGCTTTGTCTTGTCGATTCCCTGCCGCGCAATGAAACCGGCAAGCTGCCGCGCATGGCACTCGACGATCTCGTGACCCGGTTCGCGAAGGTGGGCTAGCGTTGGGAACGGTCGAGGTGAGCTTCCCTGCGGATCATCCCGCCGCAATGGGGCACTTTCCAGGCAATCCGATCATCCCGGGGGCGTTGCTGCTGAGCGAGGCCTTGCGCGCGATTGAAGCGGATCTTCGGAGAAGCCTGCACCCGCTCGAGATCAAGTCCGCCAAATTCGCCCACCCGGTGCGTCCCGGGGAGTGCATCTTGGTCGAGTTTTCCGGGCACCGTGAAAACAGAATGAAGTTCAGGTGCACGGTGGCGGGAACCGCGGTGCTCGCGGGGGAGCTGATTTACGACGCCGCGTCGGCGCGGGATTGATCACGAATCGAGGACGATCTGAATACCGTGACGGCCATTGGGAGAGAAAACAGGCGACGCTGGCGTCCCGCGCCAGCGATTCGCATGTCGGTACTCCTGCACGCGGCGGCTGCGATCGCGTTTGCTGCGTACCCGCAGGCATGGCCATGGGCGCTGGGCGCGCTGGGGGCGAATTATCTGGCATTGTTTTTCGCCGCGCTGTGGCCGCGCGGAAGCCTGCTGGGGCCGAATCTGGTCGGTTTGCCCGGCGCCGCCGCGCGTCGCGGTGAAATCGCGCTCACGTTCGACGACGGTCCCGATCCGGACATCACGCCCGCGGTCCTGGCCCTGCTCGATCGGTACCAATTCAAGGCGAGCTTCTTCTGCATCGGCGAGAAGGCCGCCGCTCAGCCCGAGCTCGTCAGGGAGATCGCACGTCGCGGCCACAGCGTAGAAAACCACAGCCACCACCACTACCACGGGTTCGCCTTTTTCGGCATTTCCGGATTGAAGCGGGAGGTGGACGCCGCCCAGGAGACCGTTACCGCGATCACCGGCCGCGCGCCCGCTTTCTTTCGCGCCCCGGCCGGATTCCGCAGCCCGCTGCTCGATCCGGTGCTGGCGGCTCGCGGACTGCGTTACGTATCCTGGACGCGACGCGGCTTCGACGCGGTGAGCCGCAATCCGCGGAGAATCCTGCGACGGCTGACCCGGGGGCTCGCCGCCGGTGACGTTCTGCTGATGCACGACAATGTACCGGTAGTGCTCGCCGTGTTGCCCGGACTGCTCGAACGCGTGTCGGCGCAAGGGCTGAAAGCGGTTTCCCTGGCGTCGGCCTGCGCGAACGAGCCCGGCGAATAGAAAAGTCTCAGGGCGACTTTGCAGCCTCTCGTCATCAGTCGATTCTGTGCCGTGAACAGCCTCGGTGCGGGATCGGACGCAATACTGCACGCCTTGCGCGCAAAGCATTCCGGACTCAGGCCCTGCGATTTCGAAACGGCGCGCATCGATACCTATGTCGGAGCGGTTCCCGGGGTGGACGATATTCGACTGAGGCGGGATCTCAGCGACTACGACTGCCGCAACAATCGGCTTGCACAAATGGGCCTCGAGCAGGATGGATTCGCGGAAGAAATCGCCGGCGCGCGCGACCGGTACGGTGCCGGGCGGATCGGTTTTTTTCTCGGCACGAGCACTTCGGGAGTGCACGCAACCGAACTCGCGTACCGCCGTCGAGATCCGAAAACGGGAACCTTGCCCGCCGACTACCATTACGCGGAGACGCAAAACGCCTATTCGTTGGGCGAGTTCGTGCGGCGCTATCTCGGATTGGGCGGTGTGGGTTTCGTCGTGTCCTCGGCATGTTCTTCGTCGGCAAAAGTTTTCGGCACTGCCGCGCGCATGATCGCAGCCGGAGTCTGCGACGCAGCGGTGGTGGGAGGCGCCGACAGCCTGTGCCTCACGACGCTCTATGGATTTCATTCGCTGGGCCTGACTTCACGCGGACCTTGCCGGCCCTTTGACGCGGATCGGGACGGGATCTCGATCGGCGAGGGTGCGGGGTTCGCGTTGATCGCGCGCGCAGATCGCGCCGGACCCGGGGCGATCCTGCTTCTGGGAGTAGGTGAAAGCTCGGATGCTTACCACATGTCCACGCCGCATCCCGAGGGGCTGGGGGCGAAGATGGCCATGCAGGAAGCACTGGATTCCGCGGGGCTCAAGGCCGCCGACATCGACTATATCAACTTGCACGGCACGGCCACCAAGAGCAACGATGCCAGTGAAGACAAGGCGGTGTTCGAAATTTTCGGGCCGCAAACCCCGTGCAGCTCAACCAAGGGGGCGACGGGGCACCTGCTCGGGACCGCCGGAATCACCGAGGCGATCATCTCCATTCTCGCGATCGAACATGGGTTGATGCCGGGCAGCGCGCATACGCGAAGTGTGGACCCTGCGCTCAAGAGCAACTATCTGCTCGAAAACCGGGATGCGAAAGTCGCCCGCGTCCTGACCAACTCGTTCGGCTTCGGCGGAAGCAACTGCAGTCTCATTCTGGGAGCTGCCCGGTGATGCGGCTTTTCGTCGAAGGCGTGGGCTTGCTGGGTCCGGGTCTGCCCGGCTGGCAGGTCGGTCGAGGCGTCCTCGCGGGCGAGGAACGCTTTAGCTTCGCGCCGACGATCGTGGTCGCAAGCGACCTGCTGCCGGCCGCCGAGCGCCGCCGCACTCCCATTTCGGTCAAGCTTGCGCTCGCCGTCGGCCAGGAGGCGTTTCAGAGTTCGGGCCGTGACGCGGCACAAACCGCCACTGTGTTCACGTCCTCCTCCGGCGAGCCCGACACGCTGCATCAGATGTGCGAGACGCTCGCTTCTGCCGAACGCGAAGTGTCGCCCACACGATTTCACAACTCCGTTCACAACGCCGCCGCCGGATACTGGAGCATCGCGACCCGGTCGATGGAAGCCTCGACCAGTCTCTGCGCCTTCGACGCAAGCTTCGGCGCGGGCCTCATCGAGGCGGCAACCCAGATTGCGTCCCGGCGCAGCCCCGTCGCTCTCATAGCCTACGATCACCCCTATCCGGAGCCGCTTCATTCGGCGCGTCCACTCGTGGCGAGCTTCGGCGTGGCGCTGGTGCTGGCGCACGAACGAGGGGCCAAAGCCTCCGCGATGTTCGAATTGACGTTCCCGCCCGGCGAGGAGAAATCCACTCGGTTGGCAGATTCCGCGCTCGAGGAGTTGAGACTCGGTTCGCCGGCAGCAAGGGCGCTTCCTGTGCTCGAGGCACTTGCGCGCAGGAAAGAGGCGGATGTCGTTCTGGAATTTCCCACCGGGCGGCGCCTGCGAGTCAAGGTCAGCCCATGTTGATATCGAGAGAGGCCATCGCCGGGATGATCCCGCACGTGGGAGCTATGCGTCTGCTGGACGGCGTGCTCTCGTGGGACCCGAGTCATATCCGGTGCCTCGCCCGCAGCCACCGCGATCCCGGCAACCCCCTGCGGATGGGCGAGCAGCTCTCGGCTCTGTGCGGCATCGAGTACGCGGCCCAGGCAATGGCGATCCACGGGAAACTGGCCGGAAATATCGCAAGCAAGCCGCGCCTGGGCTACCTGGCGAGCGTACGAGAGGTGATGTGCTACAAGAGCCGGCTCGACGATCTCGAAGGCGACCTCATCGTCGCGGCCGAAAAGCTGATGGGCGAGGAAAGGCATGTGATCTACGATTTCGAAGTCGGAGTGGGCGATGTCGAGGTCTTGCGCGGCAGGGCCGCCGTGGTCCTCGACCCGGATCGGACGGGTTCGTGAAGCGGGCGCTCGTCACCGGCGGGAGCGGCGGCATCGGCGCGGCCGTGTGCAGACGCCTGGCGGCCGACGGCTGTCATGTCTACGTGCATGCGAACAGTCGTTTCGCGCAGGCCGAGAAATTCGCGGCCGAGATCGTCGCGAACGGAGGATCCGCCGCCGCAGTGGCATTCGACGTCGCGAACTGCGACGCGACGCAGGCCGCGCTGCGTAAACTGCTCGAGGAGGACCCCATACAGATCGTGGTCAACAACGCCGGCATACACGACGACGCGGTGATGCCCGGCATGCGTCCAGAACAATGGTCCAGAGTGATCGACGTCTCCCTGAACGGGTTCTTCAACGTGACGCAGCCGCTCCTCTTGCCGATGATAGCCACGCGCTGGGGACGGATCGTCAACGTTTCTTCCGTCGCGGCGCTCGCGGGCAACCGCGGCCAGACCAACTACGCCGCCGCGAAGGCGGGCCTGCACGGCGCGACCAAGGCGCTCGCTCTGGAACTGGCGAGCCGCGGCGTTACGGTCAACGCGGTTGCGCCCGGCATCATAGCTTCCGCCATGACGGAGGGTGTTTTTTCCCGGGATCTCATCGAGAAGTTTGTCCCGATGAAACGCGCCGGAACGCCGGAGGAGGTGGCCGACCTGATCGGATTTCTCGCCTCCGAGCGGGCCGGCTATATTTCGGGCCAGATCATTTCGATCAACGGCGCGATGATCTGAATCTCTTTCAGCTAATCCGCCGCCTCGACCTTGATCGCCGAGGCCCCCAGAATCCAGGCGACGGCGAAGCCTCCGCTGAGATTGCTTCTCGTCTTGACCAGCGGGCTGCCTTCAAACACCGCGCCGGCCACGCTGTCCCATTTCGCAAAGGCTCCGACCCAGAAGGCCGGGAAGCGCTTGCTGACTGCCGCGAGGAGATTCATTCCGCCGTAACCGCCGCTCGGATTGTACGCGGGCCGGTCCGGCGTGGCGAAAGCGGGATCGACGGCATAAAAATACTGGTTGTAGCGCCGATCCGTGTAGATCGCGCTGGCCTGCAGACCGAGGTTCCATCCTCGGTTGCCGAGAACGTTCTTGAAATCCATGCTGAGATTCGGCTGGAAAATCCAGCCGGTAAAAGCGACATAAGAGAAATCGGAAGCGAAGGTAGTGCGCACCGGCAACCGCAGCTCCAGCCTTTCCATTCGGTTAGCGGATCGATAGAGGGCGATGTTGAGCGAGGGTCCGATTTCAAGCGTGGGATCGAGGTCGGGCATGCCGCGCCGCGCGTTGTCGTCCTTGACCGGCGGGGAGCCGCTCAAGCTGAGCTCCAGCTCGGCTCTGTCGCTGTCGAAGAGGAGGCCGCGCGGCCGGCGGTCATCGACTTTGAGCATGTCTCCCCGGTAGTCCAGATAGGGCACGGGGAGTACCCAGGTCTTGGATTGATCCGAGCCGCGGTAGTGAGGGAGGATCGTAACTCCGACTCCCGCACCGGCTTCCCACAGCGGAAGTTCCTCGGCGAAGGCGAAGTGCGCCGCGAGACAGAGCACAAGCGCGGCGATCCGGAGGAGATTCAAGTGCGCGCCGAGTTCGGGGTTTCCGGATCCGGAGAGGGTTGGCCGCCTGGAAGATTTCCGGCTCAGGAGCCTGAGCGACGGGCAGACAAGCTAGAATCCTGTTTCGCCGAATCTGGTGCCGAGGAAGGGACTCGAACCCCCACAGTGTTGCCACCGCTAGGACCTGAACCTAGTGCGTCTACCAATTCCGCCACCTCGGCGAAAGGGCCGCGCCAATTCCGGTCTTCAGCCCGAGCGCGGATTCTATAGGAAAGCACCGATTTGTCAATGAAAAAGCGCCCCATTGCGCGAGCAACCGACCCTTATCGCGAGCGCGAAGCCGCGCGCTACGAACATCCGATTCCGAGTCGCGAGTATATTCTGCAGACGCTCGCGGAAGCCGGTGTCCCGCTCGCCGACGAAGAGCTGGCGCAGCGGCTCGCGATCAAGGCGACGGAGCGCGATCCTTTCGAGCGGCGCCTGGGCGCGATGGAGCGCGACGGCCAGATCCTGCGCAATCGCAAGGGCGCGATCCTGGTCGCGGCGAAGCTCGATCTGATCAAAGCGCGCGTCGAAGGGCATCCCGACGGCTACGGCTTCGCGATCGCCGAAGAGGGCGCGGATCTGTACCTCGGTCCGCACGAAATGCGCAAAGTGCTTCACGGCGACGGCGTGATGATGCGCGAGTCGGGCGTGGACCGGCGCGGGCGCAGGGAAGGCACCATCGTCGAGGTGATAGCGCGCGCGAACAGCCGCGTCGTCGGCCGTCTGGTCGGCGAACGCAAATTCCTCTTCGTTCAGCCCGCCGAGCGGCGCATCAGTCAAACGATCCTGATCGCGCCCGAAGACGCGGGCGATGCGCGCGCGGGCCAGGTCGTGGTCGCTGAACTGACGGTGCAGCCCGACGGCCACACCCAGCCGATCGGCCGCGTGGTCGAGGTGCTGGGGGAGGCCGCCGACTCTGGAATCGAGATCGAGATCGCGCTCAGGAAACACGAATTGCCGTTCAAGTTCTCGGCGCAGGCCGAGGCGCTCGCGGCGAAGTTCCCGCCGGTGCCGCGCCCGGGCGATTCTGCCGGCCGCGAGGATCTGCGTTCGCTCGACCTCGTTACCATTGACGGGGAGACGGCCCGGGATTTCGACGACGCCGTGTACTGCGAAAAAACACATGGAGGTTTCCGGCTGGTCGTCGCCATCGCCGATGTCAGTCACTACGTGCAGGGCGGCGACGCGCTCGATCTCGAGGCGCGCGAGCGCGGCAACTCGGTTTACTTTCCACGCCGGGTCATTCCGATGCTGCCCGAGCAGCTCTCGAACGGCCTGTGCTCGTTGAACGCCGAGGTTGACCGCTTGTGCATGGCCTGCGACATGGCGATTGGCACGAAGGGCGAGATCGGCCGATATCGCTTCTATCCGGCGGTGATGCGCTCGCGCGCGCGGCTCACCTACACCTCGGTCGCGGCGGCGCTCTCCAATCCGAAAGGAGAGGCGGGGCTGAAACTGAAAGGATTGCTGCCGCGTCTGCAGTTGCTGAACGAGCTCTTCAGGGCGCTCCTCAAGGCGCGCGAGGAGCGGGGTGCGATCGACTTCGAGACGGTCGAAACCCAGTTCGTGTTCAACGCGGAAGGGCGCGTCGAGCGCATCGACCGGGTCGAGCGCAACGACGCCCACCGCATCATCGAAGAGTGCATGCTCGCGGCGAACGTCAGCGCGTCCGATTTTCTCTCCAAACACCGGCAGCCCGCGCTCTACCGCATCCACGAAGGGCCGACTCCGGAGAAGCTCGTCAATCTGCGCGAGTTCCTCAAGGAATTCGGCTTGCAGCTCTCGGGCGGCGACAAGCCCACGGCGAAGCACTATGCGAAGCTGCTTGAGACCGCGCGCAAGCGCCCGGACGTGCAGCTCCTCCAGACCGTGCTGTTGCGCTCGCTGCAGCAGGCGCAGTACAGCCCGGACAACGTCGGCCACTTCGGGCTCGCCTACGAGCATTACACCCATTTCACTTCGCCGATCCGGCGCTATCCCGATCTCTTGATTCACCGCGCCATCAAGGCGGCGCTCGACAAAGGGCGCTACAACCCCGGCAACTGGACGGAGCTGGGGGCGCACTGCTCGCAGACCGAGCGCCGCGCGGACGATGCGACGCGCGAAGTCTCCGCCTGGTTGAAGTGCTATTACATGCGCGACCGTGTCGGCGAGGAGTTCGAGGGCTCGGTGTCCGCGGTGACGAGTTTCGGAATTTTCGTCGCGCTGGACGACGTCTACGTGGAAGGGCTGGTGCACATCTCCGAGCTCGGCCAGGATTATTTCCATTTCGACGCGACCAAGCACCGCCTGCTCGGCGACCGCACCCGCAAGCAGTTCCGCCTCGCCGACCGCGTGAAGGTCAAGATCGTCCGGGTGGATCTGGAGACGAGCCGGATCGATTTCGTGCTCGCGGGCGAATCCGCAAGCGCCCCGCGCCACGCCCGGTCGCTCCGCCGGCGCGCGAGATCGTAGAAGGTGAAGCCCACCCGCGCCATTTTCGGTTTTCATGCGGTGCTGGCGCGGCTGCGCGCCGATGCAGCATCGGTGACTGAAATCTATCTCGACGAAAACCGCAAGGACGCACGCGCGCAGGACCTCGTGCTCGTCGCGGAGAAAGCCGGCGTTGCGCTGATGCGCGTTCCGACGAAACGTCTCGACGGTTTCTATGGCGGCGGGCGCCACCAGGGCGTGGTGGCGATGGCGTTCGAGAAGCCGGCGCGGGAAGGCCTGGAGGATCTGCTCGATTCGCTGAAGGAGCCGCCGCTGCTGCTCGTGCTCGACGGGGTGACCGATCCGCACAATGTCGGCGCCTGTCTGCGGGTCGCGGACGCGGCCGGCGTGCACGCGGTGATCGCGCCCAAGGACCGGGCCGCGGGCATAGGCGCCACCGTGTCCAAGGTGGCGAGCGGCGCGGCCGAGTCCGTGCCTTATTACATGGTGACGAATCTCGCGCGCGCGCTCGACGATCTGAAGGACCGCAACATCTGGATCGTCGGCGCGGACGAGCGCGCCGAGAAAACGCTTTACGACGTGGCCCTGCCCGAAGCGACCGCCTGGGTGCTGGGCGCGGAGGGCGAGGGCATGCGCCGGCTCACGCGCGAGCGCTGCGACCTCCTGGTTCGCATTCCTATGCGCGGGAGCGTCGCGAGCCTGAACGTTTCGGTGGCGAGCGGCGTGTGTTTGTTCGAGGCGCGGCGGCGGCGCGCGAAGTAAAGAGCGCAGCAATTTCCTTGATTTCGGAGGCGACGCTCCTGCCGAACGGAACGCCCGCCCTGCCGTACCAGTAGCGCGCGTTCTCGAGATCGTCCTCGATGAAGTGCACCAGGCCGTGCATGCGATAGGCGAGCTTATCCTCCAAGTCCATCACGATTTCGTGCGCCTTGTCCCATTCCTTTCGGCGCAGGTGAGCGAGCGCCTGGCGGTGGTCAGGTGTGATTTTCATTAGGTCCGGTTCTTCTTTCGGAGGACGAGCTTCAATCCCGACCAGACCTCGTCGACCGCGCACACCTTGATATCGACGAGACCCATCGGCAGTGCCACTTCCCTGATCGTGTCCTCGGTGATGTCGGTAGAGACCTTGGATGATTTCTTCGGCCAGGACACCCAGATCGAAGCGTCTTGTCTCAGCTTGCTCAGTGAATCCCGGAGCGCGGCTTTCAACCGTGCTCTTTCGGTGGAGAAAATGTGGACGATGTCAGTCTCGCCGTCGATTTTCCGCACCACCCGAACTCCTTCGGGCAAAGGCGCCACGAGCTTCATGTAGTTCTTCGGAGCGTCCGAGAGGAAAATCCTGCTGCCAGCGACTATCCCCAGCTTCTTCGCGAGCGAGGTGCCAGAGTAGCCGGACATTGTAGGGTTCTTGTTGGGCGCGAATGTTATGTCAAAAACCTCTGAGCAACGCGTGCTCGAGCCTTGGCAGCCTCTTCTTCGCGGTTCCTCGGCGGTGCGTTCGTCTCGAGCGAGGTCAGGAGCTTTCTGGAAACCGCCGCTACCTCCTCGACAGCCGCGAGAAATCCAGCTTCGTTGGCTTTCGATGGCTTGTTGAAGCCGCTCACTTTTCTCACGAACTGCAGTGATGCTGCACGAATCTCTTCGTCTGTCACCGGCGGTTCGAAATTGAAGAGGGTTCTGATGTTTCTACACATAGGCGTTACCTCGAGGTATCAGCGCGAAAGAGACCTACTGGTTGGGGGAGTTGACTGGCGACCAGGACTTCAGTGTTTCGTCGAATCGGGCTCATCAGACCGACATCGTATATCCAAGCCGAGGAGACGATAAAAGCGCAACGTCTCATCGTACCTTCGAGCAACGATGTTGATTTGTGTGACCGCGGGTGGCTTTGCGGACATCAATGCTCGCTAGGAATACGGTTTGCCCAATTCTTTGTGCCATGCCGCAGTAAAAGAGAGCTGCCTCTCGCAACTCTCTCGACCACTTGAGCGGGTTTGTTCGAAGGTTTCGAATTTTCTCCGGCAATCCTGATTCTGCAACCTTGGGTTCAATTTCGCGAAGCTGCACGAGAAAAGGCCGGGGATCCCGGAACTCGAGATGCTGAAGCGCCCGTACGCGATGCTGCGCCATACTCAGCCTAGCTAAGTTATCAATAGTGCGGGATATCATAGCTTCGTTCGCCGAGCGCGATGTGATATTGCCTTTCGCATCAGCGGACTAGAGTTTTTTCTAACGTGGGTCACGGGTTCGGGGATAGGTTATTGGCGCCGAGAGCTGCGCTTGCCCCGCAACCCCTCATTCGGTTAGAATTCAACCACTTCGACGACCGCTCCGGCGGTCGTTTGTTTTCACAATTCGGCCAACCCTGCCGCACCAGCTTCCGCCGCGTCGCACCGGTGGATCGAGCGGGCGGCCTTTTCCGTAGGGAGTTTGCATGCGACATTACGAAGTCTGTTTTATCGTCCATCCGGACCAGAGCGAGCAGGTGCCCGCGATGATCGAGCGTTACCGCGCGACGGTGACCTCGAAGAAGGGCACGATCCACCGCCTCGAGGACTGGGGCCGCCGCCAGCTCGCTTTCCCGGTCTCCAAGGTGCACAAGGCGCACTACGTGCTCATGAATATCGAGTGCGACAACGAGACGCTCACCGAGCTCGAGCACTCGTTCAAGTTCAACGACGCGGTGTTGCGTCACCTGATCATCAAGATGGAACGCGCCTGGACGACGCCTTCGCCGATGATGAAGGAAGAGAAGTCGAGGTCGGTCCTCAATCCGGGCGAAGCCAAGCCTGCTGAGGCGGCCAGGCCGGTTGAAGCGGCGAAACCTGCGGAGCCGGTAGCGGTCAAGCCTGCGGAGCCGGAGGCAGCCAAGCCCGCGGAGCCGGCGAGCGCTTGAGCGTTGGCGCAAGCAAATCGCGTTACGGTTTCCGGCAGGCTGATCGAGCTGGATGCGCTGCGGCATACGCCCGCGGGCGTTGCTGTGCTGAAGTTCAGGCTCCAGCACGATTCCTCGCAGACGGAAGCGGGCGGTGAGCGCAAGGTGAGTTGTGAGATTGCAGCGGTGGCGTTCGAGCGCGAAGCGAAGCTCCTCGCCGCCGCGAAACTGGGAAGCAATGTGAAAGTAAGCGGGTTTCTTGCAGCAAGGAGCCGTACCAGCAGGACGCTCGTGCTGCACGCGACGCAGATCGAATTCGTGGAAGGAGAATAGGCATGCCCCCACCCAGAGGTCGAGGCGGTTTCGGCAAAGGCAAAGGAAAAGGCAAGGGCCGCGACAACAAGCGCGACCAGAAGGGCTCGAAGCAGCTCTTCAAGCGCCGCAAGTTCTGCCGCTTCACCGCGGAGAAGATCGAGTGGATCGACTACAAGGACGTCGACCTGCTCAAGGATTTCATCGGCGAGAACGGCAAGATCATCCCGGCGCGGATCACCGGGACGCGCACCCACTACCAGCGCCAGCTTTCGGTGGCGGTCAAGCGCTCGCGCTATCTGGCGCTGATGCCGTACACCGACCTGCACTGAAGGAGCCGCGATGCAAGTGATTCTTCTGGAAAAAGTCGTCAACCTCGGCGCCTTGGGCGACGTGGTCAAGGTGAAGGACGGATACGCCCGCAACTATCTCCTGCCGCAGGGCAAGGCGAAGCGCGTGACGCCGGAAAGCCTCGCGGAATTCGAGAAGAAGCGCGCCGAGCTCGAGAAGGCCCAATCGGAGGCCCTCATGACCGCGCAGGAAAAGGGCACCAGGCTCGAAGGCCTAATGGTACAGATCAGTCAGAAGGCGAGCGTCGACGGACGCCTGTTCGGCTCGGTCACCAATGTCGATATCGTCGAGGCCTTGAAGGCGCAGGGGTTCGAGGTCGAGCGTTCGATGATCCGTCTGCCCCAGGGTCCGCTCAAGACCGTGGGCGATCATTCGATCGCGGTCGCGCTCCACACCGACGTCGTCGTCAACATCAAGATATCCGTGCTGGGGGAAACTGCGCAGACCTGACGCGGGCGCAAGCCGTTGATACGGAAGGGCCGCCCTAGGCGGCCTTTTTATTTGTGTTTGTCTGTGCGCTTTTTTTCAGGACGGGGTAAAGTCTCCGCCACAGGTTTTCGATCGATTTCATGGCTCAGTCATGGCTCAGCCCGCACCGCAAGTATCCCCCGATTCCCAGCTGCTGAACCTCAGGGTTCCGCCGCATTCGATCGACGCGGAGCAGTCGGTGCTGGGAGGCCTCCTCATCGACAACGGCGCCTTCGACAAGATCGGGGACATGGTGGCCGAAGGCGATTTCTACCGGGACGACCACCGCCGCATCTTCCGCCACATTTCCAGATTGATCGAGCACGGCAAGCCCGCCGACGTAGTCACGGTGGACGAATCGGTCAAGGCGAGCGAGGACAAGGACAAGACCGGCGGCATCACCTATCTCGCGGCTCTGGCGGGCAACACGCCTTCGGCGCACAACGTGCGGCGCTACGCGGAGATCGTGCGGGAATGCGCGATCCTCCGGAAACTCATCGAAGTCTCCACCGAAATCGCTGACAGCGCCCTGAACCGCAGGGGCAAGGAGGTCGGGCAATTGCTCGATGAAGCCGAGTCCAAGGTCTTCCAGATCGCGGAAGCGGGGGCGAGGACGCGGCAGGGATTCATCGAGATCCAGCCCCTGCTCACGCAGGTCATGGAACGCATCGACATGCTGTATCACAAGGATAACCCTTCGGATATCACCGGTATTCCCACCGGCTACCGCGACCTCGACCGGGAAACCTCGGGACTGCAGCCGGGCGATCTCATCATCATCGCCGGACGACCCTCGATGGGGAAGACCGCGCTTGCGCTCAACATGGCGGAGCACGTCGCGGTGGAGAACAAACTTCCGGTGGCGGTGTTCAGCATGGAAATGTCGGGCAGCCAGCTCGCGATGCGGATGCTCGGCTCGATCGGGCGGCTCGATCAGCACAAGCTGCGCACCGGGCGTCTCTCCGATGACGACTGGAATCGCCTCACCAGCGCAGTCGGGAAGCTTCATGACGCGCCTATCCTCGTGGACGAATCGGGAGCGCTGAACGCGCTCGAGCTGCGCGCGCGCGCGCGGCGGCTGCACCGGCAATACGGCCACCTCGGACTGATCGTGGTCGACTACCTTCAGCTGATGCAGGCAAACAGCCAGGGCGAGAACCGCGCCACCGAGATTTCCGAGATTTCGCGCTCGCTCAAGTCCCTCGCCAAGGAGCTCAAGGTTCCGGTGGTGGCGCTGTCGCAGCTGTCGCGCGCGGTCGAACAGCGCACCGGCCCGAAGCGCCCGATCATGTCGGACCTGCGAGAGTCCGGTGCGATCGAGCAGGACGCCGATCTCATCCTGGCGATCTACCGCGAAGAGGTCTACACGCCGGACACGCCCGAAAAAGGCATGGCCGAAATCATCATCCTCAAACAGCGGAACGGCCCCATCGGCACGGTCAAGCTGACTTTCCTCGGCGAATACACCCGCTTCGAGAGCTACGCCCAGTCGGGAGGCTACTAGCTCTTCGCAGCACCCGGCGATTGCGCTACCCGCGCGTCGGCAGCTACTGTGTTGACAAGCGTAATGAGAATGGTTATCATTCGCCAATGTCGCCTCGCGCTCAGCAAAGCTCGGAACACAAGTCTGCGAAAGAAATTTTCTGCCAGGACGGACGCATCGCGAGCCACAGGCTGCTCGGGGCGCGCGGCGAACTGATCATCGAGCACGAAGGCCGCGATTACCGCCTGCGGCTGACTCAGAACGGCAAGTTGATCCTGACGGCTTAGAGGCACAGCCGAAGGACACGGATCGGGGTGAACTGAAATGCTGCAGATGCTGGTCGTAACCCTGCGAGAAGGGATCGAAGCCTTTCTCATCGTGGCGATCGCCATCGCCTATTTGCGCAAGACCGGCCGCAATCCGCTGGTATCCGCGGCGTGGTGGGGAACCGGCGTCGCGGCGCTGCTTTCGACCGTGCTTGGGGTATTCCTTGCCGAGTTCGCCGTGCTTCCGATCTGGGAGGCCGTGCTTGCCGCCGTCGCGGCGGCGCTGGTGATCTCGATGGTCGTATACATGCTGAGGCACGCAAAGAAAATGCGCGGCGAGATCGGCGGACGCATCGAAACCGCGGCGCAAGCCCCCGGCGCAGGCCCATGGATCGGCGTGTTCCTGCTGGTGCTGCTGATGATTACCCGCGAGGGAATGGAGATGGCATTCATCACCGCTACGCTCGCGCGACAGGAGAATTCTGCGCATCTGTTCTGGGGGGCGCTGGTCGGCATCGCGCTTGCGGCGACTCTTGCCTGGGGCTGGTCTCGCTATGGACATCGCATCAATCTCGGGCTCTTCTTTCAGGTGACCTCGATCTTCCTCGTCCTGTTTGCGCTGCAGCTTCTGGTATACGCATTTCACGAGGCCACGGAAGCGAACGTGCTGCCGATCGATAACTCGTACTGGCACGTCGCCACGGAGCCCTACGGACCCGACGGCGCGTACGGCGCAATGCTGACCTATGCGTTGGTGCTGCTGCCGGCGGTGTGGATCGGCTGGTCGGCGTTTGGCAGCAGACGCAATGCCGGGCCCGCAGCGACCTCAAAACCGTGACCGGTCGGGTTACGGCGCGAAGAGATCACGTGCCGATTCGAATCGAGCAGTAACCTCGGGATAGTATCGAACCCCCCGAGGAATCTCAGGGAGCCAGCCAGTCAGCGTCCCCATGCTGAGTTAGCCAGCTACGTTCCATACCGCTAGTCAACTCAGCAGGAGACTTCATGCAGCAATCCACCTTGGCGCTGGCGCTAGCCGCCGCATTCGTCGCAATGCCCGTGATCGCCCAACAACAACCGACCGTCGATCAAAAACTGCAGATCCTGCAGCAGGAAATCGACGAC